>DASWQK010000303.1:0-6822 GCA_036403735.1 Pyrinomonadaceae bacterium | reverse complement strand
TATTGAAATGAACCCGCACGAACCACTCTTCTGGCTCGTAATCATCACTGCGATTATTGCCGTGTCGTTTATTATGATCGCGGGCGCGATGATAGCGATGGCCGTGTTTGTGAATCGGGCGGTCAAGTCGGTCAACCGTCTGGAAGAGAAGCTCGATCCGCTAATCAATCGCGCTAACGCGATAAGCGAACAGGCGCAGGGCATCGCGGTCCAGGGACGGCATATTGCCGAACAATTCCACGTGATGTCGGGACATCTTTCGACCGCCACAGAAAACCTGGCGGAATCGACTGCGCTAATCAAAGAAGAAGTTCGCGGCATCATGGTGCTCGCCGATGAAACGGCGCATGTCGCCAAAGAAAAGGTGGAAGTGGTCAGTCGCGCGATCGATACGACCCACGAACGGGTGATGGATACAACTGAATTTATCCAGCGCAAGGTGATTGAACCGGCGCGCGAGCTGGCGGCCATTTTGGCCGGCCTGCGACGCGGCCTCGAGGTTTTGGTCGCGCCCGCGCCCAGCCCAATTAACAACTCTTACGGAGACGATGAGATGTTTATCGGCTGAGCGATAAAAGCATCAAAGGCTTAACGGCCCGAACCATCGTCTCAACTAGAGAACAATGGTTCGGGCCTTTTATTTGGAGTGCGGCGGCTTGACGCCGCTTTGTTCTGAGTTCCGCCTTCAGGCGCGTAGGTAGTTTCACAGTGTTCCGCCTTGAGGCGGTGCAACAAACAAAGCGCCGTCAAGCCGGCGCACTCCAAATTGATTCGCGCTTTTGGTCACCGACCATTCCTACTGTTACTATTTCGTTTTTGAAACTCATTGACTCATGGCTACTGAAACCGAAACCCTCGACCTGAAGAAGACGGTAAATCTGCCGAAGACGAAGTTTGCGCAGAAGGCGAACCTGCCACAAACTGAGCCCGCGCGCCTGAAAAAATGGGCCGAGATGGATCTCTATGCATTGATCCGCCAGGCCCGCGCCGGCGCCGACAAATTTATCCTTCACGATGGCCCACCATATGCGAATGCTGATATCCATCTGGGGACGGCGCTCAATAAAATCCTGAAAGATCTGATCGTCAAGTCGCGCACCATGCTCGGGTTTGATGCGCCTTATGTTCCCGGCTATGACTGTCACGGTTTGCCGATCGAGCTGCACGTCGAGCGGAAGCTTGGTGAGAAGAAGAAAGACATGCCGCCGCTCAGTATTCGTCGCGCCTGTCGTGAGTTTGCGGCGAATGCGCTCAAGCGTCAGACGCGAGATTTTCAGCGCCTGGGAATTCTTGGCGAATGGGACAATCCTTACATCACAATGTCCGATCACTACGAAGCGGAAACAGCGCGGCTGTTCGCGCGCTTCGTCGAGCGAGGTTTCGTTTACAAAGGCGCGCGTCCCGTGTACTGGTGCATCCACGATCAGACGGCGCTGGCGGAAGCGGAAGTCGAATACGAACAGCATACCAGTCCCTCTGTTTACGTGAAGTTTCCCCTGCAGAGCGACCCGGCGCTGATCGATCCCGCGCTGGCTGGTCGCAAAGTCTTTGCACTGATCTGGACCACTACGCCATGGACCTTACCAGCAAATCTGGGCATCGCGGTGCATCCGGATTACGACTATGTCGCAGTGGAGAGTGGTGAAGAGATCTACATCGTCGCGGCCGATTTGGTTGATTCCGTGGCGCAAAAGTGCGGTCTCGCGACGCCGACAGTGCTGGCGCGCTTTCGCGGAGCGAAACTCGACCGACTCGAAGCGAAACATCCGTGGCTCGATCGTCCGTCACTCTTCATGTTGGGTGAACACGTAACGCTCGGCGGCGAAGCTGACGCCGAAACAGAACTCGATGTCAGCGAAGCTCGTGAAAAATCAGTCACGAGCAAGGCCGGCACCGGATTGGTCCACACCGCGCCGGGCCATGGTCACGACGACTTCGTAATCGGCAAGCGATACGGTTTGGAGATTTATTGTCCGGTTGATAACGCCGGGCGATTCACGAAAGAGGTTGAGCACTTCGCCGGCCTCAGCGTGTTCGAAGCTAATCCCAGAATTGTTGAGTTCATGCGTGAGCGCGACGTGCTGCTGTTTAGCGAGAATTACGCGCATCGCTATCCGCATTGCTGGCGTTGCAAGAACCCTGTCATTTTTCGCGCAACGCCGCAGTGGTTCATCGCCATGGACGCAACCGCCGAAGAGCCGACAGAAAAGGATGAAGACGATCGCGATCGATCGAACTTTACCAGCAACTTCGTTGGCGGCGAACTGATCGACAGCTCTTCACTTCGGGCGATGTCCCTGCACGAAGTCGATGAGCGCGTGAAATGGATTCCCGCGTGGGGCCATGATCGCATGCGCAACATGCTCTCCGGCCGGCCCGACTGGTGCGTGTCGCGCCAGCGCGTCTGGGGCGTGCCGATCCCCGCTTTCTATTGCTCATCCTGTAACGAGGTGATTGCCGATCCGGAGGTAATTCGTCACGTAGCCGACATCTTCGAGAAAGAATCTGCTGACGCGTGGTACAAGCGCGAGGCGAGCGAGTTATTGCCGGGTGACTTTCGATGCAAATGCGGCGGCAATGAATTCACGAAAGAGACGGACATCCTTGATGTGTGGTTCGACAGTGGTTCGTCATCCATCGCGGTCCTGGAAGCACGCGATAATCTGCGTTGGCCTGCCGATGTTTACATTGAAGGTGGCGATCAATTCCGCGGCTGGTTCAATTCATCACTGATGGTGGGCCTCGCCGTTCACGACCGCGCGCCTTACGCCGCGGTGATCTGTCACGGCTGGACTCTGGATGCGCAAGGCAAGGCAATGCACAAGTCGCTCGGCAACGCGGTATCGCCCGACGAAGTCATTCCCAAATCGGGCGCCGAAGTGCTGCGTCTCTGGTGTGTGTCGTCGAACTATATGGACGACATGCGATGTTCGGATGAAATTCTGCAGCGGGTCAGCGATGGCTATCGCAAGCTGCGCAACACCGCGCGCTTCGCGCTCGGCAATCTCGAAGGTTTCGATCCGTCGAGCGATACGGTGGCCGAACACGAGCTGCTGGAAATCGATCGCTGGGCGTTGGCGGCATTGAATTCAATCGTCGTCGATGTGCGCGACGCTTATGAAGCTTACGATTTTCATTCCGTCTATCAATCGCTGCATCAGTTTTGCACGGTGACCTTGTCGGCGCGTTACTTCGACATCATTAAAGATCGTTTGTACACGTTCGCGCCGAAGAACAAGGCGCGCCGATCGGCGCAGACCGCTTTGCATCAGATCGCCGACGCGCTGGCGCGAATGCTGGCGCCGATTCTCGTGTTCACGAGTGATGAGATTTGGGAGAATCTGCCGCGTGCAGTCGACGAGAAAGCTGAGCAGTCAGTTCACATCGCATTACTGCCCCAACCAGCCGAAATCAACGGCGCCGAACTGCTAACGTCCTGGGCACATCTGTTTGGATATCGTGACGCAGTATTGGCGAAGCTTGAAGACGCGCGCGTCGCGAAAGTCATCGGTAGTTCGCTGGAAGCGCGAGTTGAGATTTCCGCAGGCAGCGAAGCTTATGGAAAGTTGGCGTCTCATCGCGACGACTTGCGCTATTTGTTCATTGTTTCTGAAGTCGAGCTGCGTGAGCCGAATGCCGAAATGGCTCCGGATGATATCGAGGTGACGATCGCACGCGCGCACGGTGAAAAATGCGAGCGCTGTTGGAATTATTCGACGCGCGTAGGCGAATCTTCAAAATTTCCGACGGTGTGCGAGCGTTGCGTGGCGGCGTTGGAAGAGATCGAGGCCAGTGAGCCTTTGTCTTGAGTGCCGTAGGCACGGAATATTTATAGTACTGAAGGTCTTCCTTGATTCTTTTCGGAGCCCATTTATGGGCGACAGAACATTTCGCTCCTTCAGGGCTGGAAGTCTTAATGTCAGCCGTGTTCTATAAACCTTTCGCCGCTAACGCGGCTGAATCCGCCACACGGAAACGAACGGGATTCAGAATGCACAATGAACGACCTTAACTCAATATCATCCAAATCTCGTTTCGTGTGGCGCGTGGGATACCTGGTCGCGTCAATGGGGATCTATTTGACGGACCAGGCGAGCAAAGCCTGGGCCATCCATCGCGTGCGTTTCGAGGATCGCACAATCATCAGTGGCATTCTGGATTTCGTTTACGCGGAAAATCGAGGCATCGCGTTCGGTCAATTGCAGGAAGGCGGCGCCTTTGGACGCTGGTTTTTCGTAGTCCTGGCCGCCGCGGCTGCGATCGCGGTGCTGTTTTATTTCTTTCGCACCCCGCGTAATGACGATCGAATTCTGGGTTCATGCGCCCTGCTGCTGGCCGGCATCGCCGGCAACCTGACTGATCGAGTGCGACTAGGATTCGTGATCGATTTCATCCAGTTGCACGCCGGCCAATATCATTGGCCGACTTTCAACGTTGCGGATGCGAGCATCTCCTTCGGTGCGCTGCTGCTGGCCTACGACTTGATCTTCGCGCATCGAAAACAGTCCTCGGAGCGTCTAACGGGTGGAGTAGTCTCTGGCTCATGATTACTGCTCACTGAAATATGTATCCCATTCTTTTCCGCATCTGGAATTTTCCGGTTAACACCTACGGCGTCTTTCTGGCGCTCGCCTTTCTCGGCGCGATCTTCGTCACAGTGAAACTCGGTGTGCGCGACGGATTGCCGAGAGAGAGACTTTACGATCTCTGTTTATGGCTGCTGCTTTCGTCGCTGGTCGGCTCAAAGCTGCTGATGCTCTTTACGGAACCCGAGTATCGTCAGAATCCGCGGCTGCTTTTCTCGCTCGATTTTCTGCGGTCCGGCGGCGTGTTCTATGGCGGCTTGATCGGCGCCATCATTGCTGCGTACGTCCTGATGCGTCGTTGGAAGTTGCCCTGGTGGAAGACCGCCGACGCGTGCGCTCCCGGAATCGCGTTGGGCAATGTACTGGGCCGGCAAGGATGTTTTTCGGCCGGATGTTGTTGGGGCAAGCCGACGAACTTGCCCTGGGGAGTTCGGTTCACAGAGCTGGGTCACGAAGTGACCGGCGTACCGATCGACACAAAGCTGCATCCGACACAACTCTATGAGTCGTTTGCCATGCTGATCGTTTTCTTCTTTCTGCTGTGGCTGCACAAGAAAAAGAAATTCAGCGGCCAGGTGATTCTGGCTTACGCGCTAATCTACGCCACGGTGCGGTTCCTGATCGAGTTTGTGCGCGACGATCCGCGCGGCGATCTTTTTGGACTGACAACCCTCACAGGTCTTTCGACTTCGCAGATGATCGGCATCGTTGTAGGAATTGCGGCATTGGTTACTCTCATCATTCGCTGGCGGCGCGCAAGTGCGGCGAATGCCCTTGGCAGAACGATGGCGACCAACGCGTAACGTGGAGTGCTGCCACTTGTCGCACTTTTCGAATGCACACCCAAAAACGAAAGCGGTGGCAAAGTCACCGCACTCCAAAATTGCCCGCTAGCCAAATTGATCCCACAATTGCTACGATTACCGGCCTTTTAACCTTATGAAACTTCGCGTTCTGTATCACGGACACTGTTTTGACGGCGTTGCCTCTGCGGCCACGTTCACGCGTTTTTATCTCGAACGAATTCATAACGACGCCAGCGTTGAATATGGCGGACTGCTGCATCGGCCGTGGAACCTCTTGTTTGAAGGCAATATGTTTGACGGCGATGAGAACGCAATCGTCGATTTCAAGTATTCGCCGTCGGAAAAGCTGACCTGGTGGTTCGATCATCACCAGTCGGCATTTCTCACGCCGCAGGATGAAGCTCACTTTCGCGCGGACCAATCGGGAAAGAAGTTTCTCGATGCAACCCGCAAGTCCTGCACTGAATTCATCGCGTTTATCGCTCAGACGAAATTTGGTTTTGATTCTGAACCGCTGCGCGATCTGATTCATTGGGCGCATATCATCGATGGCGCGCTTTACGAATCACCCGCGCAATGCGTCGAATTGAAAGAACCGGCGCTGCAGTTGATGCAGGTGATCGAAGGCACTCCTGATGAATCATTCATCGAACAAGTGATTCGCGATCTGACTCACCGGAGCTTGCAAGAAGTCGCCACCAGCGCTGAAGTCGGAGCGCGCTTCCAGCCAATCTTGAAAACACATCGCGAAACGCTGGAAGCCATCAGGCGAAAAGCCGTGTACCAGCACGGCGTCGTGCAATTCGATCTAGTTGACGAGGGTTACGAAGGCTTCAACAAATTCATTCCGTATTATTTATTTCCGGAAGCTACCTATACGGTCGCTCTGACGCGCGGGCCCCAGCGCACGAAAATTTCTGTCGGCTCAAATCCCTGGGCGCCGCGTCCGCGCCGTCACAACATCGCGACGATCTGCGAACGCTATGGCGGTGGTGGTCACGCCGTCGTCGGCGCGATTTCATTCGCCCCTGGTGAAATTGAAAAGGGACGCGCGGCCATGAAAGAGATTGTCGTGGAACTCTCTCAATAACCGGGAACAAACACCTACCATCCGAGTCTAAACCAGCATAGTTCGCTCTGCGGGGTTTCTGTGAAGCCGATTCCGATTCTCCTTCTGGTGCTGGTGCTTACGGCCGCGTGCGAGTTCGCCGGCACGCAGCGACTAACCTCGCCCAAACCATCGCGCGCTCTTAACGTAGCCGCGATCACCGAGAAAAACTCAGTCACGGTTATCCACGTGTTCGTGGCTTTGTGCGACAACATTCATCAGGGAATCGTTCCAGTCTCTGCAATGCTTGGTAATGGCGATGATGCCGCGCGAAATCTTTATTGGGGCGCTGCATTTGGCGTCAGGACTTTTTTCAACAGGA
>DASWQK010000302.1:0-8423 GCA_036403735.1 Pyrinomonadaceae bacterium | reverse complement strand
AACTGCCCGCCGGACAGGTGGCCCACCGGCGTCTGTAGAATCTGTTTGGTCAGCCCGACGTTATGCGCTATCTCCTCCAGTTCGCTGAACGACACTTTCAAGTTCGTGCATTTTGCGCGGAAGAGATCAGTAAAGGTCAGTGGCAAGTGAGTGTCCGCGTCGATTTTCTGCGGCACATAACCTATCCGCACGTTAGGCGCCCAAACCACTTCACCTTTATAAGGCAGAAGATTGAGCAGCGCTTTCAGCAGCACCGTCTTGCCAGCTCCGTTTGGCCCGAGAATGCTGAGACGCTCGCCCGCCGCTAATTCAAAGCTGAGATCTTCGACGATCAGCTTATCTTCAAGCCGCACGGAGAGATGCTTTACGCTAAGCAAATTCATTCGGCGAAAGTCTTAACACGAATAGTGCTGTGTTGGAAGGAGCGGTTAGCCACCGTTACGGGAATCGAGGGCTCCTTACCCAAGGGCTCTGCCACTCCGATGCGCGGCAAGTCTCTGACTTGCCGGAGTATTACCTTCGTCTCTTTAGGGTCTCCGACCTCCCTTGCAAAATTCCTTCCTTGCAGAGGTCAGTATGATGCTGAGTGTGAGACTCACCATCTCGAAAGACGATCCATGTTTGTTCATAACGGCAGTAGGCAAAGATCGCTTACCGATCTTCCAGACACAAGCCATCAAGTCAATTACTGTTCGAGCGATCGACGAAGCTCGGACTTCGTGCGGTTTTCTTTTGTTCGCTTACGTCATAATGCCGGACCACTTTCATGTCGTAACTGATAGCCCCCGAAAGCCCTCAACCGTGCTTCAATTCATCAAAGGCATTGTTAGTCGTCGGGTGCTGAGTCACTTGAAGGACATGAAATATGAGGCGTCTCTCAGAAAGCTGGAGCATGACAACTGGAAGCGGAATCATCGCTACTCGCTGTGGCAACATGATTCAGATGTCTTTTCGATCGTCAGCGAATCAACATTCATGCAGAAAGTCAATTATATTCATCAAAATCCCGTGCGCGCGGGCCTGGTAGAGCGAGCGGAGGATTATCGCTGCTCTAGCGCACGCATTTGGAAACAATGCCCAAATGAAGATGAGCCCCTGAAAGTCGATATTGATAAGATCGTTTGGAGGCGGTCATAGACCGCTTGATTTAGAGAGGACTTTTCGGCAAGTCAAAGACTTGCCGCGCATCGGCGTGGCAGAGCCATTGGGTAAGAGGCCTCGGTTCTGTACTCTTCGTTTGGAAAAGCCTCAGTTCCCTCCAACGCTAATCGCAGCTTGCATCACCGATTCGGGAGTCCATTCGCTGATCGGACGGGCCGGAGACAGTCGCCCACGACTCATCACCGCGAGCCGATCACACATGCCGAACAATTCGGGCAAGTATGAGCTGACCATCAGCACAGCCTTTCCCTTTTCCGCACACTCTGCGATCGTGCGATAGACCACGGCCTTGCTGCCGATGTCGATGCCGCGCGTGGGCTCATCGAGCAAAAGGATGTCCGCGTCCTGATGTAACAGACGTGCCACTGCAATCTTTTGTTGATTGCCGCCAGAGAGTGATGCGACCGCCTGTTCAGGGTGACGTGCTTTTACTGCGAGTGAGTTAAGGAGCGCTTGCGTCTGGGCGCGCTGGCGCGAAACATTCAGCCATCCCAACCGCGAGCAAGCCGCGAACCGGGTCATAGTCACATTGTCAGCCAGAGAAAGTGTGAGCGCGAGTCCTTCCCCTTTTCGATCTTCGCTCAAATAGCCAAAGCGCTGAAATAACCTGAGGGCCGTTGTCCCAGTGCGCGCGACCGCCGTCTTTCCTTTCACGTCGATCGAGCCTGTCGTTGCCCCTGCAAGCGCGAAGATCGTTCGCACCAACTCTGTCCGCCCTGAACCCATCAACCCGGCGATGCCCAGGATCTCTCCGCGCTGCAAATGAAAACTGGCATGTTTCAAATCTGGTGGCGCGCTCAGCTCGCGCACATCAAGAATGGTATCTTCCGGCTTCGAACTTCGCCGGCTCCTCGCTGGAAACAGATTCTCCAACGGACGACCGACCATATGCGCAATTAACTGTTCGTCCGAAGTGGAATTGATGGCGCCGGTCGCGACGCTGCGACCATCGCGCAGCACCGTAAACGTGTCGGCGATCTCTCGCACTTCTTCCAGGAAGTGACTGATGTAAACGACCGTGATGGATTGTTCACCGAATTTGCGAATCACTGAAAAGAGATGCTGAACATCGTCCCGTTGCAAACTGCTGGTGGGCTCGTCCATCAGGATGACTTGCGCCCGCGCCGCGATGGCCCGGCAGATCTCCACAATCTGCCGCGCTGCTATTGAAAGATTTGAAACGCGCGCCGCAGGTGTAATTTCGGGGTGCTGAAACTTCTCGAGCACCTCCTTCGTGCGCGCCCGCAACTTCTTTTGGTCCAGCATTCCGAAACGCGCGGGCTCCATTCCCATCATGATATTTTCCGCTACGGATAAATGCGGAAACAGTGAGAGCTCCTGATGAATCAGAGCAATTCCGCGCGCCCGCGCGTCCAGCGGACTTGAAGGTAAGTACGCGGTTCCGTCAACTTCCATAGTTCCTTCGTCTGGATGAATCAGGCCGGCGAGCACATTCAGCAGAGTACTTTTGCCGGCGCCATTCTCGCCTATCAGCGCGTGGACTTCGCCCGGGCGCAGTTGGAGATTGACTCCATCCAACGCGACCGTCGGCCCAAACCGTTTACTGATATTTGAAAGCGAAAGAACAGTCATTAGAAAGTTATTAGCCTCCCACGTTATGTTGCCGCCGTCGGGGCGGTAGCCCGACCGTTAGGGAGGGCGTTTCATGCCTTACGTGCACGCCCTCCCTAACGGTCGGGCTACTGCCCCGCTCTTCATGCGAGCTGGAATCTTCCACATTCTATTGCGACCATTTGACCGGTTTACGCTCCCACCGATGCTGGCGCAACTCCGCAAGCAACTCGTTCGACAAACGTCCTTCGTCACTCGCGCCGATGTTTGAATCAACGTGCGAGGCCTTTCGCATGCCGGGAATGATTGTGCTTACGGCAGAATTACTCAGGATGAAACGCAGCGCCATCTCGGGCAGAGTCATACCTGCCGGCAAAAGGTTTTTGAGTTTTTCCGCACGCTCGACACTCGGGATTAAATTCTCAGGCCCGAAGTAAATGTTTCGCCAATCGCCTTCCGGCCATTTGCTGTCCTTATTTAACGTGCCGGTCAAAGTGCCTTCATCGAAAGGAACGCGCGCGATTACCGCCACGTCCTTTTCAAGACAAGCCGGAAACAATTCGTCCTCGGGATTTTGATCGAAGATGTTGTAGATGACCTGAACGGAATCTATGAGTCCGCTACGGACAGCCTCGACTCCGTTCCCGGGCTCCCAACGATTGATGCTGATGCCAACCGCAGTCAGCAGCTTCTGAGATCTGAGGTCATCGATCTTCCTGGCCCAACGATCGTCTTTGACCCAACTGTCTTCCCACACGTGAAACTGTACGAGGTCAAAGCTTTCCAATCCCGCGTGTTCTAAGCTCTCATGTACTCGTTGTTCTATGTAGTCGGGCGGGAAGGTTTCATCGAGCGTAAACTCACTACGGCTGGGCCAGACAGAATTCTTCGGCGGAATCTTAGTCGCCGTGTAGAGTTTGTTCTGCGGATTTGCGCGAACGAGTTCGCCCAGCAAAGCTTCACTGCGCCCCTCGCCGTATGCCCAGGCGGTGTCGAAGAAATTACATCCGAGGTCTACCGCGCGTTGTAACGAGGCCGATGATTCTTCATCATCTGAGCCGGTCCAACCGCCCATGCCCCACATGCCGTAACCGATCTCGCTGACTTGCCAATTAGTGCGACCAAAGCGACGATATTTCACTGCTGTTGTTCCTCCCTCAAACGGTAGTCATGCGCGTGCTGCGCCATCGATCTATTGCCACCGCGAAAACAATCAATGCCCCGATAATGATCTCCTGAATGTAATTGGGCCAACCAACCTGCTGACATCCATTCCGCAAAAACGCCATGATGAGCGCGCCGATCATCGATCCCAGGATCGTGCCTTCGCCGCCGCTCAGACTGCCGCCGCCAATGACAACGGCCGCGATGATGTCCAACTCCAAACCGGCAGCAACGGTCGGATCGCCCTGACGCAGACGCGACAGCTGCATTACTCCCGCCAGGCCAAACAACAGACCCGCCAACGCATAGATGTAAATCTTCAGGCGATCCGTCGCGATGCCACACGCGCGCGCCGCGGCTTCGTTCGAGCCAAGCGCAAACACGCGCCGGCCAAAAACGGTGCGGCTCAACACGAGCGCGGCAATGACTGAGAGTGCAATCGCGATCCAAACTCCGGGCGCTAAGAGCAACCATTCGGGTTTGGGTACCGTCAGCAAGAGGCTGTTGGCCCACGTCTCCGGCACATTTACCGTCTGCGATCCGGCAATCCCTTTGGAGACTCCGCGGGCGACGCCCAACATTCCGAGGGTCGCGATAAACGGCACCACCCGCAAGCGCGTTATGGCTAGTCCATTAATAATGCCAACAAAACCGCCCGACACTATTCCGGCGCCAATCGCCAAACTGACGGGCCATCCCGCATTAATGCCGAGCGCTGTGATAACTCCCGTCAGAGCGATCGTTGATCCGACTGAGAGATCGATCCCGCCACTAATGATGATCATCGTCATGCCGATCGCGCCGATCGCGACAATGACTGTTTGCGCCAGGACCGTGCGAAGGTTTTTTGGTGATAAGTAATGCGCCGGATCGCCAATCAGGATCGCGAAGATGACGATTACCAGAACCAGGCCGAGAAATGGCGCCAGGCGATTAAGCCAGATGCGAGTGACGTGCGGTGCCGGCGAATCGGAGGTTATGTCAGTGGCCATCAGTATCGCTCTGATCTTTTCCGCAAAGGTCGCCGTGCGATGACGGAGTATACCTCTAAACTCAAAACCGGCAACGGAAATTGCAGCGCCACAGATTTTCCCCGACTTGATCGTACGTCTTGATTTGGCTTTGCGTATCTTGGCGCCTTTGCGTGAAATAATTCTCAGGCAAGACGCACTTTCACGCAAAGGTGCAAAGCCGGAAAGAAAAACCGCGAAGAGGACACGCCCGCTCGATCAAAAAGCTACTAATCACCGCGTCGGTTGTAGTATTGTTCGTCCGCTTTTCACTAGATCAAACTTCATTAGCGATTAACGACCATGATGAAACGCATTTCCCTATCTCTGCTGTTGCTTTGCTTATCGATGTCGAGCGCGGTTACTCCGGCTCAGAAGAAGCCTCAACATCCGAAGTCGCCGCGAAATGTTTCGACGTCAACGTCCGAAGCAAAGCCGCCCTCACCGCAACCGAATTTGGCGAAAGAGCCGACGCTCTATGTCGTCGGTTACGCGCACCTGGACACGGAATGGCGTTGGGAATATCCGCAGGTCATTTCCGAATATCTCACCAAGACGATGCGCAACAACTTCGCGTTGTTTGAAAAATATCCGCACTACATTTTCAACTTCACGGGTGCAAATCGTTATCGCTTGATGAAGGAGTATTACCCCTCGGATTTTGAAAGATTAAAGGGATACGTCGCGACGGGTCGATGGTTCCCTGCCGGATCTTCGATGGAAGAAGGCGACGTAAATTCTCCCAACGCCGAATCGATCATTCGGCAGATTCTTTATGGCAATAATTGGTTTCGTAAAGAGTTCGGCATAGCCAGCGATGAATACATGCTGCCCGACTGCTTCGGATTTCCGGCTTCGCTGCCGAGCATTCTCGCGCACGCCGGCATAAAAGGTTTCTCGACGCAAAAACTTTCGTCGGGTTGGCAGCCCGCGCCGCATGTCGGAGGACCAGACTCGCCCGAGAAAACTCCGGTCGGCATTCCATTCAACGTCGGAGTATGGGAAGGCACGGACGGCCGAACTGTTATCGCTGCGCTGAATCCGCTCAGCTACGGCAGCCAGGTTCTCTATGACATAAGCAAGACTCCGCCACCTCCACCCGGACCCGATCCTGCTTTGACGGCTCAGCAGAACCAACAACGAACGCGCGGTCAGGAAGATTGGCCCAAACGAATTCACACCAACGGAGACTTGACCGGCATCTTTGCTGATTATCATTACGTCGGCACCGGCGACGTCGGCGGATCGCCAAACGAAAGTTCGGTGAAATTGATGGAAGCGATCACCACCAAAACGAAAACATCGCTGCCGCCGCTCTTTCAATTCGGATCGACGCCGGTGCAACCCGGTCCACCGGTGCAGGTCGGCGATGGGCCGGTGCGGGTCATCTGGTCCAAAGCAGATCAGATGTTTCAGGACATCCTGAATTGTTGTGCAACCGATCGCCTGCCCCGATACAAAGGCGACCTCGAATTGATCAATCACTCAGCGGGGTCAATTACTTCCGAGGCATATCAGAAGCGCTGGATGCGCAAAAACGAATTGCTCGCGGACGCGGCGGAAAAAGCATCAGTGGGTGCGGAATGGTTAGGTGGCCGAGCGTATCCGCGCGAGCGTCTGAACAACGCCTGGACGCTGGTGATGGGAGGACAGTTTCACGATCTGCTGCCCGGGACCGCGACGCCAAAAGCATTCGAGTTCGCCTGGAACGATGACGTGATTGCGATGAACCAATTCGCCGGCGTGCTTACCAGCGCCACGAACGCAGTTGCTTCCGGCTTGAATACTGAAGCGAAGGGCGCCGCCGTCGTTGTTTACAATCCGCTGAACGTTGAGCGGGAAGATGTCGTCGAAGCGAACGTCGCATTTCCAAATGGACCACCGCACGCTGTCCGGGTGGTCGGGCCGGACGGCAAGGAAGTACCGTCGCAGTTAACTAACGGCAAAGTTCTGTTCGCCGCGACGGTCCCCTCCGTCGGCTTTGCCGTTTACGACGTGCAGCCGGCGGATTCATTTCTTTCTGCAGGTGATCTAAAAGTGACCGAATCAGCGTTGGAAAACGCTCGATACCGTGTCGCTATCGATAAGAAAGGAGACGTGGCGAGCATCTTTGATAAGAAACTTGATCGCGAACTTCTGGCCGCGCCGATTCGGCTGGCGATCTCGACGGACAATCCACGTCAATGGCCCGCCTGGAACATGGACTTTGAAGACGAGCAGCGCGCGCCGCGCAACTTTGTTTCCGGCGACGCGAAGATCCGAGTCGTCGAAGCCGGCCCCGTGCGGGTAGCCATTGAAGTCGAACGCGAGACGGAAGGGTCGAAGTTTGTGCAGACCATCAGACTCTCAACGGGCGACGCCGGCAATCGCGTCGAGTTCAGCAACGTCATCGATTGGAAAACGAAGGAAGCGAATTTGAAAGCAACGTTTCCACTCGCCGCCGCAAACAATCTCGCAACTTACAATTGGGACGTCGGCACCATTCAACGTCCGAATGAAGAGGAGCGCCAGTTCGAAGTCGCCTCTCATCAATGGATCGATCTCACGGACAAGAACGGCGCGTACGGTGCGACGGTGCTGACCGATTGTAAGAACGCCTCAGACAAGCCCGATGACAAGACGCTGCGACTGACTTTGATTCGCACGCCCGGCACGCGCGGTGGTTATGCAGATCAGGGAACGCAGGACATCGGCCGGCATGAGATCATGTTTGGTCTCGCCGGCCATGCTAACGATTGGCGCGCAGCGCGGACTGATTGGCAGGCCTATCGTCTTAATCAACCATTGATCGCCTTTCAGAGTCCTGCCCACAGCGGCGCGCTCGGACGAACTCTCTCCTTATTGAAACTCAGCGACGATCGCATTCGCGTCATGGCTTTCAAGAAGGCTGAATTGAGCGATGAATTGATCGTGCGGATGGTGGAGATGGATGGAACGCCGGCCACGAATGTGCGCGTCACATTTCCTTCGGCCGTAATCGCCGCGCGCGAAGTCAATGGGCAGGAGCAACCGCTCGGGCCGGCAACAATCACGAGCCGCGACTTGGAAACTTCGTTCAAGCCTTATCAGCCGCGTACTTTTGCGATTAAGCTCGCGCCCTCACGAACAAAGATTGCGCCCATCGCATCCCAGTCTCTTCCGCTTGATTACGATATGGCGGTCGCATCGCGTCTGGGCCGACCCGCTGACGGCAGTTTTGACTGGGCCCCAAACAATCAGGGCGCGTCGCAAGGTAAAGCCCTGCCCGCTGAGATGTTGCCGCGCCAGATCAGCTTCGGCGGAATTCGTTTCGATCTTGCTTCAGCGGAAAAACCAAACGCCGTCGTACCGCATGGACAAACGATCACTCTGCCTGCGGGAAAATACAATCGCGTTTATTTGCTGGCGGCCGCGGCGAATAACGACCAGAAAGCCGTGTTCAAGTTTGGAGACACAGCGACCGAAATGATTATCCAGGAATGGACCGGCTTTGTGGGCCAATGGGACGATCGAATCTGGAAGACAACTGAACAGCAG
>DASWQK010000301.1:0-5051 GCA_036403735.1 Pyrinomonadaceae bacterium | reverse complement strand
CGCGGAATGATCCTTCTAATTAATGAATCGATTCTGGCTTGCTCCCCTCCCTTTGGGAGAGGGCTGGGGTGAGGGGTTGCGAGCCAAAGAGAACTACTTTTTTTGCTTTGCTACTAAGCCCTCACCCTAACCCTCTCCCAGAGGGAGAGGGAACTTTCTGCAGCCGAATGCGGATTGTCTTGTCATGTTAGAAGTACGAGATCAGCAAACTGTCCCATTTGGACGCCGCGTGCGGCTCAATTCTGACGAGCCAACGACGCTCATCGAAATCTACGAACGCGTCATGCGCGATCATCCAAAGACAGACACCTTGAATTACAAACGCGACGGCGCCTGGCGTTCCGTTTCGGGGGAAGAGATGCTGCGCCGCGCTCGCAGCCTCGCCGCGGGTTTGCATTCCCTCGGTATGCGCAAAGGCGACCGCGTGGCGATTCTGTCTGAAAGCTGTCTTGAATGGGTGCTGGCCGATCAGGGTTGCATTCTTTCCGGGGTGGTGACGGTCCCGATCTATCCCACCCTCACGCCGGCGCAAGTCAGCTACATCCTGAACGATTGCGGCGCGCGCGCAGTTTTTATTTCAACGCACGAAAAACTCAAACAGGTCGAATCTGAAATCAAACATTGCCCGACGATCGAGCACGTGGTGCTGTTCGATCGAAATGATCCAAATCCGGCAACCGTGCTAAGTCTTGGAGAGTTGGGTCTTCGGGAGTTGGAGGAAAAAGGCCTCGCGCTTCAATCCCAATCACCTGATCTGATTAGCGAGCTGGCGAACAGCGCCAGACCTGAAGATCTCGCGACGATCATCTACACGTCGGGTACGACGGGTGAACCGAAAGGAGTGATGCTGACGCATGCGAACATGGTTTCGAACCTGATCGATTCGTCAAATCATTTCGAATTTGATGAGAAAGATGTCGCGCTTTCCGTGCTGCCGTTGTCGCACATTTTCGAGCGACAGGCGATGAACATGTATCTGCATCACGGCCTGAGCGTCTATTTCGGATCGCTGGAAACGTTGGGTGAAAACTTGAAAGAAGTTCATCCGACGGTCTTCGTCGGCGTGCCAAGGATTTATGAAAAAATCATCGCGCGGGTGCAGGAGCGCGCGGCAGAGAAAGGAAGGCTAAACGCGCGTGTCGTCGCCTGGGCCGTCGAGACAGGAAAGCGATGGGCGCGATTGATCGCCGGTCACGCGCCGGTACCGTTGTGGTTTTCTATTAAGCACCGGCTGGCCGATGTGATCGTGTTGGAAAAACTGCGAAAGGCGATGGGCGGTCGTATTCGGATTCTTGTTTCCGGAGGCGCGGCTCTCTCCGCCGATGTCGCGCTGGCTTTTTTTGGGGCGCGCTTGCCGATCGTGCAGGGCTACGGACTGACTGAAACATCGCCGGTGATTACCGCCGGACAACTGCGCGACAATCGCGTCGGCACCGCCGGAAAACCAATTCGTCATGTCGAAGTTCGCATCGCTGCGGACGGCGAGATTGAGACGCGCGGGCCGCAAGTGATGTTAGGTTATTGGAACAAGCCGGCCGAAACGCGCGCGGTATTTACCGATGATGGTTGGTTCAAAACTGGTGATATCGGTTTTCTCGACGAGGCCGGCTATTTGACGATCACCGATCGCAAGAAAGAGTTGCTCAAAACTTCCGGCGGAAAATACGTGGCGCCACAACCGATCGAGCAACTCATCAAAGGATCGCGATTCGTGAATCAGGTGGTCATCATCGGCAACGAGCGCCGCTTTCCCGCGGCGTTGATTGTGGCCGACTGGCAACAGCTTGAGAGCTATGCAAAGTACAAAGGCTTCGATTTGCACACGCGCGCGGAATTCTGTCGCGACCCGCGCATCATCGATTTGTTTGAAAGACAAATTGCGGCGCGCACGCAGGATCTGGCGCATTTCGAAAAGATCAAACGCATCGCTTTACTCGAGAAAGAATTGACGCTCGAAGGCGGCGAGTTGACGCCGACTTTAAAAGTTAAGCGCAGGGTGATTGATGAAAAATATCGAGATGTGATCGATCGGATTTATGAGTAGCAACGCCTCTCGTAAACTCTTTCGAATTTATATGTTTAGAGGCGGGCTACCGCCCGCCAATCTTTTCTTTAACGAACACCGGCGGGCAGTAGCCCGCCTCTAAACGTAAAAATCTGTTTCTGTAGTAGCCTGCGATTAAAACGGCGAGCCGTTTCGCACGCTGATATCAAAGTCGCTGAGAATTCGATCCGCGACCTCGATCGCTGCCTGCTTGATCGAGTATTCAGAATAGACTCCGCTATTTTTTGAAGGCAGGGAAATACCGCCGCGGCCGTTTTGATAGATGTGCTGCCGGGTCACACCCGAGTGTTTGATCTTCGCAGTCTCAGGCTCCATCACCGCGTAGCTGATTATTAACTCATCCTGATTGTTCTTCACTTGCCGGCCTGAATCAGAGTAGATACTGCGAATCTCGAGGTTCACCACCCAGCGGGCCTTCTCCTGCTTCGCGGCCTTGGACGCGTCTCCGCGAGTCATCTTGCCACCCGAATTTGCGAACACAATCTCGGCATCGCCCAAACGGCGGATCACGTTGTCGAGCACCGTGTCATAAATATAGTAAGGAACATTGTTGAAGACTTCTTCGCGATCGATTCCAACCAGCAATTGCAACTTGGGCGCAGCCGCGGGTTTCTTTTCAGTGGTCTTGGGCCCGGCAACTGACGGGGTCGTGGTGGTGGTCGAAGTTGTCGATCCGCTAGTCGAGCGGCGGCCTGATTGCGCCTCCATCGCACCGGTCAACGCAAACAGGATTACAACTGCTAGGAAGAATTTCATCATGGTTCGGCCCGCCATTCTATCACTGTTTGAAACGGAGATTTGATGCAAAAGTCGCCGGACGAGTGGCTGCGGTTTCTTAATTTGTTAAGGATAATCTAGACTCGGAATTTATGAGTGAACATCAGACGCGGGCGCTCAGGATCGTTTCTGTGCGCGAGCAAGGGCGTGACATTCGTTCGTTTGATCTAATGACTGAGGGTGCGGAAAACGCGCACGGGGTGACTTTCATCCCTGGTCAGGTGGCGGCGCTCCGGGTGGCGAATGAAGAACCGGCGTACTTTGCGTTTGCCGGCGCGCCCGACGATCGAGAGTTGGAAATCCTGGTCAAGCGAACCATCGGCGCGAGTGTCGCACTATTTGAAATGAAGGAAGGCGATGCAATTGAGTTGGTAGGCGTCGCGGGTCACGGTTTCGATCTGGAGCGCATGCGCGGCCGCGATTTGGTCTTTGTGGCGATGGGCACCGGGGTCGCGCCTTTGCGATCAGCACTCAGGCAGGTCCTGAAACAAAAGGATGAGTTCGGGAAACTGGTGGTGCTTTATGGCGCCCGGACACCGGATGATTTTTGTTATCGAGACGAAACTGAAGGCTGGGAAGATGCGGGAGTCGAACTGCGCCAGGTCATTTCTCGTCCGGGCGATCACGAGTGGTCTGGTCCAACCGGTTATGTGCAATCGTTGTTGGACCATGTGCTGCCGGATTTGAAATCGCCCGTGGCGCTGGTGTGCGGCTCGCGCGAGATGATCGCACAGACCCGAGATCGTTTAGAGCGAATGGGCTTTCCAGCGGATGCGATATTGACTAACTATTGAAAGGCTCTGCATGCAGCGACCATCAGCAGACGAGTACCACCCAAACTATCAGAAGTATTTTGACCTGGTAGCGAGCGGAGACTACCTGGATTTATTAGGAGAGAATTCCCTCGACACGGTCGCTTTCTTTGGAAGGCTGCCGAAAGACAAACTTGATTACAGATATGCTGCCGGCAAATGGACGACCAAGGAAGTGTTGATGCACATTATTGATACTGAAAGGGTGTTTTCCTATCGAGGACTGGTAGCAGCCAGGGGCGACGACATTACGGTGCGTCACCGAATGGATGAAGAACTATACGCGAGCAATTCGGACGTTTCTCACCGGACGCTGGAAAGTTTGATTTCAGAATTCAGGGCCGTTCGTAGTTCGACAGAGAAACTCTTTGAACACATGACGGACGCCCAGAGTAAACGATTGTGCAATATCGGAACCTCTCCGATGACAGCTCGCGCAATAGCCTACTTCATAATCGGGCATGCGCGGCATCACATTGGCGTCATTCAAGAAAAGTACTTGTAGATTCAGGGCCCCGGCATGTCGGGATCTTCACCCTCAGTTCGTCGCACCAAAGCCATGCTTCTGTTTGCACAGCCGGCAGTACGTCGGTGGCTCAAAGTTGTCCATCTGATGCTTGACCGGCTTTACTGTTTTGAGAAAAGCGAAGATCGATTTCAGATCGTCGTCGGTCATCCTGCCGAAGTAGTACCAGGGCATCGTTGCGCGCAGCGGTCGCGCGCCAACTTTCCCCGTGCGCAACGCCTGGATGAATGTCGCGTCGTTGTAGTAACCGATTCCAGAAGCGGACGGGGTTATGTTTGTCGAGACCACGTCCCCTTTCGGTTCGTGAAAAAGGAACCCTCCGGCGAATTCCATTCCCGGAAGTGGCTGCCCTTTCTCCTGCGGCGTATGGCAATCAGTGCAAGCCGCCATGCTCACGAGATAAGCACCACGCGCCACGTCTGAAGATTGATCAGGCGGTGCGACTGCCGCAGTCACTGGTTGCGGCACGTTCTGTATCAGGAAGTTTTGCGGGAAAGGCATTTTTGTCGTTGGCAATTGATTGCGCACCGGCGGAACGCTGCGCAGATAAACAATTATCGAAGCGAGATCCTCATCAGCCATGTCTCGATAATGCGGATAAGGCATGAACGGAAACAACGTGCGGCCATCATGGCCAATGCCTTCGCGGATCGCGCGCGCCAGGGTGTCATCGGTCCAATTACCCACGCCAGTCTCTTTGTCAGGCGTGATGTTCGGCGAAACGAGCCAGGGCAGATCCTGATCGGCCCAGATATGGCCAGAGCCTTCGCGGCCGGCGACCGGCGGCGCGCCCGGCTTGGACCAATCAGCGTCCGTGTGGCAGCCCAAGCATCCATTCACGCCATCAACCAGATACTTTCCGCGAGACAGG
>DASWQK010000300.1:0-7828 GCA_036403735.1 Pyrinomonadaceae bacterium | reverse complement strand
TCGCAGGCTGATCTCTTTCTTCAGATTCGCGCCGGCGCCGACATCGCTTTTCTTGGCGGCGTGATCAACTACGCAATTCAAGATAATCGAATCGCCAAAGACTACCTCATCAATTACACCAATGCGGCATTCATAGTTAAGAACGGATTCAAACTCCCGGATGATGGTTTGTTTTCTGGCTTCGATCAAGGCGCAACCACCTACGACAAAGCCACCTGGAATTACGAAGAGGGCGGAAAGATTGAACAGGCGGCTGCCGCCGCGGCCAACGGTAACGACAGTGTCAGAAGCCCGACCGTCAGGGAGGGCAGCTCGGGAAACTCAGGAGGCAAAGGTTCAGAGAAGACGGGTGATGGTGGTGGTCATCAGGCTGCCAGCGGAGCCGGAGCAATGGGCCAGGGAGGACAGAAACCGCCGATGTTGCCGCCCAATGTCGCTTACGATCTCTCTTTGCAGCATCCGCGCAGTGTCTTTCAACTTCTGCAGCAGCAGTACTCGCGTTACACGCCAGAGATGGTTGAGCGCATCACCGGTATTCCGAAAGATCAATTTATCAAAGCCGCCGATCTGTTCACGTCGATTCGCAAAGACGGCGACATGAAAAAAGCCGGCACGATCATCTACGCAGTTGGTTGGACACAGCACACGTCCGGTACGCAGATCATTCGCACCGCTGCAATTCTGCAATTGCTTCTGGGCAATGTAGGCCGCGCTGGTGGCGGAGTGAATGCTTTGCGCGGTCATTCAAATATTCAAGGCGCCACGGACATGGGCGGCGTCTTCGACATCTTTCCCGGCTATTTGAAGATACCGCAACCAACTGACACCGACCTTGCGACGTTTCTCAAACGCACGACGCCGACGAGTTCAAAGCCAAATGAGTGGGACTCCTACAACTATTGGTCCAACACACCGAAGTTCATGGTGTCGTTTCTGAAATCCCTTTACGGAGATTCGGCGAAGAAGGAGAACGACTTCAACTATCACCATCTCCCCAAGATCGATCGGAAATTTTCGTGGACCGAAATGTGGGACGAGATGTATGCGGGCAAAGTCAAAGGGCTCTTTGCATTTGGCATGAATGGCGTGGCCATTGGTCCAAACTCCCGCAAAAACATCGAAGCGTTAAAGAAGGCTGACTTCCTGGTCGTTTGTGATCTCTATCCCGAAGAGACAGCTGAGTTTTGGAATTCTCCGGGGATCACGAAGGACGACATGAAGAAGATCAACACAACCGTCTATCGTCTGCCGGGCGCTGGCTTCGCGGAAAAGGACGGCACGTTCGTCAATTCGGCGCGTTGGTTGCAGTGGAAGTATGTCGCCGTTCCGCCGCCGGGAAATGCGAAAGTCGATCAGGAAATATTGGCGCGTATCTTTCTGAAGGTTAAAGAGCTTTACCAGAAAGAAGGCGGCAAGTTTCCCGATCCAATTCTTAATCTTAGCTGGGCCTACACCACGCCGCAGAATCCATCGCTCGCGGAGGTCGCAAAAGAAATTAACGGGAAAGCGCTTGCTGATCTGACTGATGAAAAACTTTTTCCCGGTCAGACGATCAAAGCCGGACAACAACTGCCGGGCTTCGCCTGGTTGAAAGACGACGGCACTACGGCCTGTGGCAACTGGCTCTATTCGGGTTCGTGGACCGAAGCCGGCGCCCAGATGCAACGACGCGGCACCGAAGACCCGTCAGGGCTGGGCATCTTTCCCAACTGGGGTTATTCATGGCCGGCTAATCGTCGCGTGCTGTACAACCGCGCTTCGTGCGACCCGTCAGGCAAGCCCTGGGACATGGAACGACGACAGGTCTGGTGGAATGAAGCGCAACAGAAATGGCTCGGCAATGATGTGCCGGATTTCAAAGCCGATTCGAAACCTTCGGATCACATGGGGCCGTTCATCATGAATCCCGAAGGCGTGGGCCGCATCTTCGCGCCGCTCGCAGCCTTTGCCGATGGCCCATTCCCGGAACACTACGAGCCGGTCGAAAGCCCGATCGCAAACCCGTTGCATCCACAGCAGTCAACCAACCCAGTCGCAAAGAAATTCAAGTCGGACCTGGACAAGTTCGGCACTCCTGCCGAAGGGTTCAATATCGTCTGCACCACCTATCGTTTGACCGAGCATTATCACTACTGGACCAAGAACAATCCGATGAACGTTCAGCTTGTGCCGGAACCCTTCGTCGAAGTACCGGCCCAGCTCGCGGATGAGATGGGAATTCATGGCGGCGAGAAGGTTAAGGTCACCAGCGCGCGTGGCCAATACATCGCGAAGGCAATGGTTACCAAGCGCATCAAGCCGATGATGATCGATGGCAAGAAGACTTATCAGATCGGCGTGCCGATCCATTGGGGTTATCGCGGCATTGCCGAAGACGCGGGCAAGACTTCGCTGATGACGGCAAATCAATTGTCGCCCGCGGCAATCGATCCGAACGCTTATACGCCCGAGTTCAAGGGGTTTTTGGTGAAGATCGAAAAGGCTTAGTTTGGAGTCCCGCCTTCAGTCGGCCGCTTAAAGGCGGAACTCCGAACGTTCTAGTGGAAGCAACACGATGAGTAATCCACAAACATTTCAGATCCAGGAGATCTCCGGGCATCCCGGACCCGTTCCCGGTCAGGGCACGCGCCGCGAAGAAGAGGTCTGCAAATACATCGACGTGACCACCTGCATCGGCTGCAAAGCCTGTGAGGTCGCCTGTGTCGAGTGGAACGATCATCCATTTCGCGAGACGACTTTCGATGACACGTATCAAACAATGCCTTCGACTGAGTGGAACTACTGGAACCTGATCAGGTTTGCCGAAGACGAGCGCGACGGCAATTTGATGTGGTTGATGCGCAAAGATCAGTGCATGCACTGCGAAGACCCAGGCTGTCTCCGCGCGTGTCCGGCCGACGGCGCCATCATCAAATACGAAAACGGCATCGTTGATTTTCAGCAGGAGAACTGCATCGGCTGCGGCTACTGTATCTCCGGCTGTCCTTTCGATATTCCCAAGTTCAACGAGAAGACGAAGAAAGTCTACAAGTGCACGCTATGTTCTGATCGGGTTGGCCAGGGACTCGAACCTGCTTGCATTAAAGCTTGTCCCACCGGATGTCTGCACTTTGGAACCAAGAGCGATATGGTCCAAATAGCGGGCTTGCGCGCCAAGCAATTACGTGAAGTCTCGGGATTTGCGAACGCGGGTGTGTACGATCCTTCGTCAATCGGGGGCACGCACGTCATCTACACGCTGCATGACATCAACACTCCGGAACGCTACGGCCTTCCCAGGAATCCGGTGATCCCGCCGAGTTATACCTATTGGAAGTGGCTGGCGAAACCGACGGGCCTGTTGATGGCTGGTCTTGGTTTGCTCGCAGTCTTCTTTCATCGCGTTTCGGTGGGACCGAAATTGCCGCAGCCGGAAGATCCTCCAGTAGTTACCGAGCATGCAGATCCAGTTGAAGCCAAGCGAAGGGAGCAGCCTTGAGGCGTTTGGAACTCCAAACTGAAAGCGAAGGATCAAAATGAGCACTTCAGTCGAACGATTTGACGAACAGGCGCGCCTAAAAGCTCAGCGAGTTGGCCGGGACGTGGTCCATCGCGGCGAGTTGTTGCGTCATCCCGTTTACACGCGGGTGTTGCATTGGCTGGTGGCAATCGCATTTGTCCTTTCGTTGCTCTCCGGCTTTGCGCTTTATTCGCCGTGGCTATTCCGATTTCTCACGCCGGTATTTGGGGGCGGATCGATGACCCGTTTTCTGCACCCATGGTTTGGCCTCTTCTTTGACATCTTCTTCCTCTTTCAGTTTCTGAATTGGTTGACGCCGATGTTGTGGGCTGAAACTGATACGCGATGGCTGAAAAGAATCAGGCAGTACACAACCAACGAAGACAAGATTGAGCCGGCTGAGGTGGGTTTCTTTAACGGGGGGCAGAAGCTTTACTTCTGGGCCATCGTATTAAGTGGCGTGTTGTTTCTGCTTACCGGGTTGTTGATGTGGTTCGATCATCTGGTTGGACGTTGGCTGGTCGCCGTCAGTTATGTAATTCATGATCTCTCGGCACTTTTGATGCTCGCGGGATTCATCGTGCACATCTATGAAGGGACCGCCGCGATGCCCGGAACCTTCCATGCGATGACCAATGGAACTGTGACGGAGAAATGGGCCTGGACGCATCATCCGGCCTGGTATCGCGCCGTGACCGGCCGCGATTCGCAACTAGCGTACGAACGAGAGAGACGTCGTCAAGCAGAACGCGAGCGCGCGATCGAAGACTTGGAGCGCGAGCAGGATGCGCGGGATTGATATTCATAACACCTGCTATCGGTCGAGATACGCATTTTGAGAGAGAGGAATCGTTGCCATGACTTTCTATTTGAGATTTGGCGTGCTCTTGATTATCGCACTACTTATTTTTCCAATCGCGGTCGCGCAAACAGAGCCCACAACCGATCCGCTGGTGAAGGTTCTGGTTACCAAAGGCGTGCTGACGAATGAAGAGGCGCGATCGCTCACCGTGAATGCGTCGCCCGCCGAGCAGCGCGATCGTTTGGCCGCTTTATTAAAAGATAAGGGCATTATCTCAGCCGATGAGCTCGAAGCTGTGCGCGCCAGGACAGGTGGGATGGGTCCCGGTCTGCCGGTTTTGAACGCGGACTACAAAGCTGCGGCGCCTGCGAAGTCTGCCGCGCCCCAACCATCTCCACCAACTGTGAACGCGGCCGTGGCGCCGGTTCGTCTGCTCGGCATCGATACGCCAAAACGCGAAGGCCTGATACCGGATATCAAACTTGGCACGGGCGCGCGACTTAAACTGTACGGCATTTTCAAGACGAGCTTCATTCACGATTCGTCTTCGCCACAGGGAAATGATTTTCCGTTGCCGCTACTCGCCGCGGACACCGGGCCAAATGATTCGCCGGAGTTTCACGTCCGCGCGCGCGGTCTCCGGCTCGGCGCAAACTTTGAATGGGTTGATCCGGCTCCCAGGACAGTGCTCACCGGCAAAGTTGAATTCGATTTCGAGGGCGACTTCACGCGCGTGAATAATCGGAACATTACTTCGATTAGATCGAGCCAGCCTTCGCTTCGTCTGGCCTGGGTAAGAATCGATCGCCGCTTCAGTGATAACAACAGCGCGTTCGTTCTCTTCGGACAGGACTGGTCGCCATTTGTCTCATCAACCATGCCGAACATGATCGAGAACACGAACTTTGGCGGGATTGGTTATGGCGCGGCTTACACGCGTCTTCCGCAAGCGCGGTTTGGTTTCAATCATAAGTTCGGTGGCTCTCGCGATTTCAGATTCAGTCCCGAAATCGCGATTGTGCTGCCGGCTTTCGGAGATCTCCCGACGGATGTAGCGAATCAATTGGCATTTGGTGAAAGGCAGGGAACAGATTCACAGCAGCCGGGCGTCCAGGGCCGCGCAGTTTTTCAATGGCAACTCGATAAAGCTGCGAACGTAGCACCGGCCCAGTTCATTGTCAGTTTTGAACATGCGCGACGTAGAGCCATCGTGACGGCGGCGAATGTACCGGCGGCCTTCAGGTCTGCGTTTCCAAGTGGCACCGAGGTCGGAAGCAGCAGCAATGGATACTCAGCTGAGTTTCAACTGCCCACGCATTTTGTCACTGCGGTCGGCAAGTACTACGGCGGTTCTGATCTGCGTTTCTTTCTGGCCGGGCAGCTGCTCTCGAACTTTAGTGACACCGCTGGATTAACCGGCACAGCTACAGCCGCTTCGATCGACGGTGCTTCCAGCGTTGTCTTCGGCTTGCTCAACGGTGTGCCGGTAGTAGCGCCGCAAAGACCCGTGCGCGCTCAGGGCGGATTCGTCCAGGTTGGCTTTCCGTTGTCGCGAATCTTCGATGCAGATCCAAAAGGACGAAACGCCGGCTGGACCGCTTATCTCTATTACGGAGACGATCAGGCAGCAGCGCGTGATGCTCGACGGTTTGGCGCGCGCGGCGATCGCAGCGATCTTTTTTCGGGCAACATTCAGTACAAATGGAATCAGTGGGTGACCTTTGCGTACGAGCAGGGTTACTACCGCACTCGCGCAGACTTTCGTGCTGGTCTGCTACCGCTGTTCCGGGGAGTGCCGAGTTTCACGACCCATAATATTCGCTCGGAGTTTGCCGCGATCTTTACATTCTGATTTTGCAGAGGGTTATTCCATCTGCGGCTTATCTGTTGGAGGATTGAAGATGGCGCTAAGTTTTGCAACTGATATTCGTCCGCTGTTTCGAGACTCGCCTGACGTGGAAACGATGAAGCGAATGGGGCTCGACCTCTCGTCTTACGAAGACGTGAAGGCGAACGCGGAGGGCATCTATTCAAGATTGGAAGATGGCAGTATGCCGTGCGATGAGCCGTGGCCCAAGGAGCAGGTGTCCTTATTCAAACAATGGATGGATGAAGGCGCGGAGCCCTGACGCTACGCAACTCTATGAAGGTTCGACCAACAATTGTCGCCATTAGCGGCTTTTCATCGAATGTTGGCAAGACAACATTGATGTGTGAGGTGCTGGAGCAACTGCCTGGGTGGGAAGCCATCAAGCTGACTCGCGGCCACTATCGTTCCTGCGGTCGAGACCCCGCGGGATGCTGCGTCAGCGACATGTTAAGGGATGAGCCGGTGATTCGATCGGGACGCGAGGCCAACTACCAGGCAGGGAAAGATACCGGGCGATTCTGGGATGCGGGTGCTTCAAATGTGCACTGGGTGATCGTAAAAGATGATCAGGTCGCCCAGGGAATTACCGAAGCGCTCGCCCGCGTCGAAAATGACGGAGTAATCGTCGAAGGAAATAGTCTTCTTGAATACGTCAAAGCCGATCTAACGATCATGTGCGCGCGATCGGAAGGTGGGAAGATAAAACCATCCGCCCGCAGAGTCTTATCCAAGATTGACTTTCTTTATCTCTCCACGTTGGAGGCAACTGCTGTCAACGCCAAAAGACAATTCGAACAATTCTGCGCGGGACTAACTTTACCGGTTGATTTCGCCGGCTTGCCGATTATCACGCATGACGATATTCGAGTCCTGTTATCGCGAATCTATCGAGCGGAAAGACCGCTAAAACCAGAAGTAGACATCAGTCCGTTATTGCGGCTTTAGGATAGCGGCTCTGTACGTGACAACACATGGTGACGAAGGAGTGGCTGAATGCCAGACAAGGAAACCCTGGAACGAGCGAAGGAAGACAAGAAAGAAGGAAAAGCTCCGAGCACGCAGGCCGGAGAGTTTGTGCGCGAAGAAATCGAACATGTGCGCGAAGGAAAGCACGGCGCTCGATCAGCCAAGCAGGCAATCGCCATTGGTCTTTCAAAGGCGCGGCGGGCCGGTGTGAAATTAAAGCCGCCTAAGAAGGCATCAGAGGAGACACGCAAACAGGCCGCTCGTGATCTCAAGCAGGGGAAAAAGAAGACCGCGAAAAAGTCAGCTAAACGTTCGCGCGCGAGTTCGCGAGTTCTTAAACGCGAAGGAAGCAGCGCGGCTTCGCAGCGAGCACTTTCGCGGCACGCGCGCAAAGCTGCAAAGAAACGTTCGGCCGATTCGCGTTCTCGATCAGCGAAGAAGGCGGCCAGGACGCGAAAGAAGTAGTTGCAACGAAATAGAACTGCCTGTGGCTGAGGAGGAGCTGAAAGATGAGACGACAACTAGTGGCATTGTTGATAGTGGGAGTGGTGGCGTCAGTTTTTATAATTTGCGCAGCCGCCAAGCGGACGGTCACCGTCGAGTTGAAAAATGGCCAGGGCGAAAGCATCGGTACAGCCAGGATTTCGTCCGTCTACCGCGGTGTGCAAATCGTGCTGGATCTGAAGAATCT
>DASWQK010000299.1:0-2524 GCA_036403735.1 Pyrinomonadaceae bacterium | reverse complement strand
AGCCACAAAATGCACTTTCGGATTGCCCTTCGCCAGAACCTTCGTGATGGCCGCCGTCAAAGTCGTCTTCCCGTGATCCACGTGCCCGATCGTCCCGATGTTCACGTGCGGCTTGCTGCGATCAAATTTCTCTTTGCTCATCTTTGGCTTCCTCTAAAACCCCTGGCTTTAATGGGACGCATACGACTCATAGGTCGTCCTATGGGTCATATCAGTCTCATTCTTTATTTTGCTACGCCCTGAACTTTCGCGATCACTTCCTCGGCAACGTTCTTGGGCGCCTGATCATAGCGCTCAAAATGCATCGTCGAAGTCGCGCGCCCCTGCGTCGCTGAACGAAGATCGGTAGTGTAACCAAACATTTCTGAGAGCGGCACGTAGGCGGTGATCACCTGGGCGCCACCCGGCCGCATCTCGGTTCCCGAGAATTGACCTCGACGCCTCATCAGATCGCCGTTGACCGCGCCAACGTAGTCGTCCGGCGTCACGACCTCAACTCGCATGATCGGTTCGAGCAAAACCGGCTTGGCCTTCCGGACCGCGTCCTGAAACGCCAGAGAGCCCGCAATGATAAAGGCGCGTTCGTCCGAGTCAACCTCGTGAAAGCCGCCATCGACCAGACGCACTCTGATGTCGACCATGTCATATCCGGCGAGATAACCGCGCTCCATGGCGTCATGAACGCCCTGCTCAGTTGGTTTGAAGAACTCGCGCGGAATTGCTCCGCCCTTGATCTCGTTCTCGAAAACGAAACCTTCACCTGGAGCCGGCTCGATCTCCAGCTCGACGTGCGCGTACTGTCCACGTCCGCCAGTCTGCTTCTTAAAGATCTCCTTGCCGGTAGCGGGCTGCGTAATCGTCTCGCGATAAGCGACTTGCGGCTTGCCAACATTCGCCTCGACGCCGAACTCGCGCTTCATGCGATCCACAATTATCTCGAGGTGCAACTCGCCCATGCCGGCAATAATCGTCTGTCCGGTTTCATGATCGGTTGAAACATTAAACGAAGGATCTTCCTGGGCCAGACGGCCTAGCGCGATCCCCAGCTTGTCCTGATCAGCGCGAGTCTTTGGTTCGACCGCGACCCGAATAACCGGCGCTGGAAAATCAATCGCTTCGAGAATTATGGGCTTGTTTTCATCGCAGACAGTGTCGCCGGTGGTCACCTGCTTCATGCCGCCGATTGCGATAATTTCTCCGGCGCTCGCCTCCTCGGTATCTTCGCGCTTGTTCGCATGCATGAGCATCAAGCGACCGACGCGTTCACGGGTGTCCTTCGCCGAGTTGTAAGCATACGACCCGGACCTGATCGTCCCGCTATAGATACGAACGAATGAAAGCTGGCCCAGATGCTTGTCGGCCATGATCTTGAAAACCAGGCCGCTGAACGGCGCGCTGGCATCCGGTGGACGCTCTTCTTTGTGGCCGTTCTTTGGGTTCACGCCTTCGACCGGCGGGATATCGAGCGGCGACGGCAGGTAGTCAACCACCGCATCGAGCAGCGTCTGCACGCCTTTGTTCTTAAAAGCTGATCCGGTAACAACCGGAACTATCCGCAACTCAAGCGTGCCTTTTCGCAGGGCCTTGCGAATCTCGTCTTCGGTAATTGGCTGCGCTTCGACGTACTTGTGCATCAACTCGTCGTCGACTGTGGCGACAGCTTCAATCAATTTCTCGCGCGCTGCGGCGGCTTCTTCTTTCAGCTCTTCGGGAATCTCAGCGGTTTCGTACTCAGCGCCTTTTGATTCGTCGTTCCAGACCAGCCCCTTCATCGTGATGATATCGACGACACCTTTGAACTGATCTTCCAGGCCGATAGGAATTTGAATAGCGACAGGGTTGGCCCCCAGGCGAGTAATGATCGAATCGAACGAACGCTGGAACGATGCGCCCGCGCGATCGAGTTTGTTAATGAAACAAATGCGCGGAACGCCATACTTGTCGGCCTGTCGCCAAACAGTTTCTGACTGCGGCTCGACACCGGCGACACCGTCGAATACAGCGACTGCGCCGTCAAGCACTCGCAAGCTGCGCTCAACCTCCATTGTGAAATCAACGTGGCCCGGCGTGTCGATAATATTGATGCGATGATCGACTCCGTTACGTTCCCAGAAACAGGTCGTCGCGGCGGAGGTGATAGTGATCCCGCGCTCCTGTTCCTGCTCCATCCAGTCCATGATTGCCGTGCCCTCGTGCACCTCGCCGATCTTGTGCGTGATGCCCGTGTAATAAAGGACACGTTCCGTGGTGGTGGTCTTACCGGCATCGATGTGCGCCATGATGCCGATATTCCGGAACAGATTTAAGTCTTGCTTAGCCATTACCACTTATAATGCGCGAACGCTTTATTCGCATCCGCCATGCGATGCGTGTCTTCTTTCTTCTTTACGGCATTGCCGCGATTGTTCGCCGCGTCCAGTAATTCTGCCGCCAGCCGATCGGTCATTGTTTTCTCGCCACGTCCTCGGGCATAGAGAACAATCCAACGAATCGCCAGTGCGCCGCGGCGTTCCTGATGAACTTC
>DASWQK010000298.1:0-16124 GCA_036403735.1 Pyrinomonadaceae bacterium | reverse complement strand
ACGCGGTCTGTATGGCGCGGTTTCTAAAGAATTCGGCCTCTCGAAGGGGTCTGCCAACAAAGATAAGGTCGCCGACTGGGCCGATGAACTCACGGATGATGCAGCTTTCAACTTCGAGTCATACGCCGACTGCTTCATTTCGGAGAATCTTGTAAGGCGCTATATCAAACATAAGAAGCTGGCATTGTCGCCAGAAGCCAAGAAAGTGGTTGCTCAGTGGAAGAAGGTCGAAAGAGAGAGTAAAGGCAAAGGTAATATCAGCATCGAAATCCGGAGGGGACCGAGCGATTCAAGTTACTTATCGATGGATGATCTCGCCACCTTAGTGGATAAGACCAAGGATCCATTGAAGGAGGCTGCTCTCTCACGCGATGCCAAGGAATACAAGCCGATCAGGGATGCAGTTGCACATACGGCTCTGCTGACGAATCCCGCGAAGCAAAAGCTGACGAGCGTTCGTGAGAACATCAAAGGAAGAGTGAAAGAGATCCTAAGTGAAAAGAAATAGCCAAACACCTCCGCCAGTGCCGAGTTGCTCGCGCTGGCGACGGACGCGTGACGCGTATCCCGGTGCTCTCGCGGTTTCCGCCCTATCACATCGGTCGGCCTCGTCGAAGGAACTGCAACAACCTGTCTTGCTTTAGGGTTATGCCGCTGATTGTGGTTTTAGATGGACACTCATTACGCGAGTATCGCTAGAGCGAGAACGAAAGAGAGAAGCATCGGTACAGCATTTCCTATCATATTCGCTAATGCTGTCCGCAACGTCACGGAAGAAAAGTCGAACGAATCCGGAAAAAATTGAAGTCGAGCCGCTTCATGGGGAGTTAGAGTGCCGCGGTGTGTTGGGTGAATGTATCGACCCTGACCCGGGGATCCGAATCCACTGGTGATCGTCTGAGCGGGTTCGTCGTAGTTTAGACGGCCGTACATTGACACATATGAGTGATCGTCTTGATGGCAAACGGGCCGCAGGTGATTAGGTAGATCATACTCGCCGTGTTTCATCAGGTAGTTGATGCGCTTGATGTTGTCGGGATGAAGGACGGACGGCGTATCCAGCAGACCTTCAGGAGCTTTGCGCGCTAAATCAGCGATGGCCCAACGAACTGTCCGCTCGGTCGAGACCTTATATCGCTCGACTATGTCTCCGATTGATAGGCGCCTGTTAGATGCAATCAACACATCTCGCTTCCGACGTTGCGGCACACCCAGGTCGGCGAGATGTACGACGTTGGTATCAACTTTGTAACCCAGCTTCTCGAGTCGCGCGATTGTGTTGTCGAGTGCCCGGTCCTTTGCGTTAATAACGTTAGGCACATTCTCTATGATAAGATGGCTCGGCTCAGCAATCTCCGCAAACCGAGCCACTCTCTCATAGAGATGATTACGTTTGTCTTTTCGGCGCGTATGGTTGTTGAGATCAGAGTGGCCCTGACACGGTGGACCGGCGAGGCAGATGTCTACTGATCCTATCTTCTTCAGCAGCGCTTTTTCTTCTTTCTGTAACCGTGCGCCTATCTCACCAGACAAGACTGACCAGATGTCGTCCTCGATCGGCAGCGTAGGACTGAAGTTTCGTTTATAGACCTCAAGGCTGGACAAATCTTCATCGATCGCGAGCACTGACTTGAATTGTTTACCCAGTGCCGTGCTTGCTTCGCGCGTCCCGAGTGACAGCCCACCGCAGCCTGAAAACAAATCCGCCGCTCGAACAGTGCCGCGCAATGGCGAATGCCAAGCAGGTTTCTTACTTCGCAGAAATACTTGATCGTACATCGAGCGAGCATCTAAATTCGTAGAGACATTTGCAGGGACGTCGAATCTGGTCGCGAAGCTCGTGCCGTCAGGAGCTAGGGCCGTGCGGGATATGCGATTGGTTTTTTCGTCGAGTCGAAACGAGAGCGTGACGGCATGAGGTTTCGGCTTGGGCTCACCGATCGAAACTGCGTGTCCATCATTAGTCGCGTTAAGGAAGCTTTGAAGTTTGCGTCTTACCTTTATTTCGTTCTTAAGTTCGCACTGCCACACAGTAAGTACTGAATATCCCTTACGACGTAGTTCTCTCAGCTTGGTCTTGTCGCGTTTTTTGTTCGCAGCGAATTTCTTTTTCCAAAAACTTCGGTTGCCTTTCGGCAGTTTCCAGAGATGACAATTATGTGCGTGCCAAAAACAGCCATGCACAAAGATGGCCCATTGGTGACTGCGATTGACGATGTCCGGCGTTCCGGGTAAATCCTTTGCCTTGACGGTGAATCGCTGCCCGAGTGAGCGAAGGATCTTTTGAACCGACAGCTCGTTTGCTGTGCCAGTTTGTCTGACACCGGCCATGAGTTGCGAACGCTCGGGTGTTGTAGTCAGAGAGAGGCGTTGACTCATCTATTGTTCTCGATGTGCGACGGCGGTCGCATCGAATTATAGACGAATGCGAAACGAATAGGGATTAATTGTCGAAGGTGTCATCAATTATCTCGGCGATCTACCTCTCGCTCTTGCTTTGTTTCCCCATTCCGGTCCACGCACCCTTTTCTCATTCTGCCGACTTCTGATTACTCCGAGCTGTGATCCCTGTCGATCTGGTTCCGGTCATCCTCGGCGAGACGCGGAAGAAATCGATTCATTGACTGATTGACTCATTGGATCATTGGATAGATCAATTAAGAATCGAGCCCGCGGAGCGGGCGACAGCCGAATCAATATCGGAATCGGTAGCGAAGAGATCACAAGCGCGAGTTGGGTTGATGATCCGGTCGCTATCCCGACAAGTCGGGACCCTCACCCAACCTCTCCCGAAGGGAGAGGAGAAGACGGCCGGAGCGGGCAACAGATTTGGAGTGCGGCGACTAGTCGCCGCTTTCTAAGGCGCTGACAAGTCAGCGCACTCCATATCTTATCGCCCGCTCCGCGGGCTCGGTGTTTGTTGGTGGCGTGAACCTGGGGCTGACGCCGCAGGCTTTATGCCGTCGCCTGCTCCGCAGGCTGGAGACCCGGTCGCTGCCGCTGCCGCTGCTGTCAGGCCGGTTGGCGTTTTTCCTGAGCAAAATGGAGATTCGCGCGCCGTGAATGGAGGTTTGCAGGTTCTGAATGGAAATTCACGCGCCGTAAATGGAGGTTTGCACGCGCTGAATGGAGGTTCTCACCTCCACGACGGAGGTTTTCACCGCCTGCATGGGAATTCTCGGATCGTGAATCGAAGGTCCGCAGCCCTGAGTGGGGACTCACTTGGGCTGAATGGAGGGTTTCACGTGCTGAATCGAGGTTCTCATAGCTAGAACGAAGCTTCTGGCAGCGAGGTTGTGGATTTCGACAGGAGAAATCGGGTTTACAGCACCGGGGCACGAGGCTAGTCCCGGGCGCGCCGAATTCAGGCCGCTACTTCAACATACTCAATGCTTGAGGAAGGTTCGGAAATTAGTTGGCCGTCTTCGCGCAAGCCTTCGACATGAAATTCGATCGCTTCGTGAATCAGGAGCAAGACTTCCTCTTTTGTTTCGGCAGGGGTAATACATCCCGGCAAGTCCGGCACGTATGCGCCAAAACTCGTTTCGCCTTTCAACGATTACTGCAAATCGCATTGCCCGTTTTCCTTCACCGGTCCGGCGCTTGAAGTCACACGAGATATCGATCGATATCCAGTGAGCCATGGAAGACTCCGAGAATATCGATGTCACCATCAGGCTTGATCAAATAAGTGATTCGATAATGGCTGTAGAGGAGAATTCGCACCGAACGTGAGGATTCGGTTTCGTATCGATAGCCAGCTTCGGGATGATTGATGAGTAGCTGCGCTTCTTCGTAAATGCCGTTTACCGTCTCGAACGCAGCGTTCGGATTATCCGCCGCGATGTAATCATAAATGTCTTTGAGCCACGTTTGGGCTTCCTGAGTCCAGTTTATTTCTGCCAAGTCTTTATCCGGCGATGCATCTCTTCGTTCGAAATCGTGCGGCCTTCATTTGAATCTTTCAAGCCGCGCTTCACCATCAAGTCAAACGCAAGCACTCGGACGATCTCGTCGTATGAGCTATCGTCGGGCTGTTTTCGAATCAGTTCGGTTATTTGTTCCTTCGCAGTGGACATGTCTAGCCTCCGCTGAGATTCTATCGCATTGGACACGGCAATTGAACGAATGCTGTTATGTCGCCCCTTCAGGGGCTTCGATCCGTTTCTTATCTTGTACCCACGATGACGCGCTGCGCGCTTACCCTAGGCTATTGCATTCAGCGCCTTCAGCGCTCAGAAGACTCACCGCCAATCACACCAATCCTGATCAAGCATGGTCCACCAATCCGTGCCGATCGGCTGTCCATCCGGTGGATCGTTTGGTTTGGTGAGATTCATCTTTTTCGGATCATCCTGAAAGCGTTTGATTTGGTTCGCGGCGTAAACTAAAAATGCTTTTTGATTTTCGTCGCGAGTTAGATCTGTCTGTTGGTGCAGCCAGTTCTTCAATATCTCGAGCCGGTATTCAGCAATTGCGCGTACCTGATTGGAAGCGCGCTCTCCGGAAGCCAACGCCATCAGATCGTTGAGCACAATCATATTCACGACATGCTGAATCTCGCCCTGGTAGCCGGCGCGCGCGGGCGCTTTGCAGGTCGCGTCCAGAATCTTATCGAGCACTTCATTAAACGAGGGATTGCGCGAGTCGCGCGCGTGAAACTCGACCAGGCGCGCGGCGCGTTCCTGGTTCAACAGAAAATCAGAGACATGATTTGCAAAAGCTTCGGCCGGCGCTAAGCCGTCAAAGGTCGGATAGGTGCGAATGCGAAAGTCTTCACGCGTGCGGCCATAGCCCGGTGGTCGCGGCGGAATCAATTTCAATAGCGATTCAGGCAGTGCGAGATTCTCAGGTTTCAAAGTATCAAGCGTTGCCGCCAGGGCGCGCCGCTGTTCTTCCGGCACGATAATCTGCGGATTCTTATCACCCTTGCCGCGCAAACTGAAGGTGTAGTCTTCGCCGCCGACTAACTTCGCCGTCGCTTCGACCTGATAGCGGTGATACATGTAGAGCGGCGCCAGCACATCTTCGAGCGTGGCCATCGGCGCGCCTTCGCGAATATTATTTTCGCCGAAGCGATTCATGGCCGCCGCGCGCACCTTCATCACCTGGGCCAGACCATCGATCACATTCGCGCCGTTGTCCCAGAGATGTGTGTAAGAACTCGAGGCACTGGCCGGACGCGCATCCTGATCCGTCAGGTATCTCAAGCCGCGTGCGAATGCATCACTCAAGATTTTATCGAGCGCCGCCTGTTCATCTGTGCCGGCGGAAAAATCCTGATAGCCATAAGCAATTGCCACCTTGTCCCAATCCCCGATGCCTTTCGCGTAGGCGTCAGAAATATCGGGGACGCCATCAGCGCCCAGCTTCACCAAAGGCGCGGGATAATCCATCACTGAAGCACGGTTCGTCGTGCTGGCCGCAAAGTTATGTTGCAGTCCCAGCGTGTGGCCAACTTCATGCGCCGCCAACTGACGCAGACGCGCGAGCACCACCTGCTGCATGATCTTATCGACGACCGACTTGTCCTTGCCGTAAGGTGCGAGCAGGCCTTCAGCGATCAGGAAATCCTGGCGATCGCGAAGCGAGCCAAGGCTGACGCGACCCTGAATGATCTCGCCCGTGCGCGGATCGCTTACTGACGATCCATACGACCAGCCGCGCGTCGAGCGATGCACCCATTGAATGACGTTGTAACGCACGTCCATCGGATCGGCGTCGGGCGGCATGACTTCAACTCGAAAAGCATTCTTGTAGCCCGCGGCTTCGAATGCCTGGTTCCACCAACTCGCACCTTCGATCAAGGCTGACCGCACAGGCTCAGGAGCGCCGCGGTCCACGTAGTAGACGATTGGCTTAACGGGCTCGCTCATCGCCGCCGCCGGATCTTTCTTCTGCAAGCGATGATGATCGATATAGCGTTTGACTACCGGTTCGCTAATGGGGGTGGCGAAATCCATGTATTGAATTCCGAAATAGCCGGCGCGCGGATCGTTGACGCGCGGTTTGAAACCGGGGGGAGGCAATTCGACAAACGAAACGTGCTCGCGCACGGTGATGGCCTGGGCCACCGGCGTCACTGAACGGACCAGTGGACCAGCTTCACCCTCAGTTGTGAAAGTGAGCGTGGTTTCCACCTCCGAGTTCTTCGGAAAGTTTTTTGTGTTGGCGAGATAGAAAGAGCAGCGGGTCGGGTCCAGACGAAATTGACCTTGTTGACTGCGTTGCAGCGTACCGGGAATTCCGTGAACGTCGCGCAGATAAAACGCAGTCGCGTCCACCAGAGCGCGATTGCCTTCTTCAGCGGCAACTTCAAATCCCCACAGAACGGATTCTGCGAACGCATCTTTCACCGCGCGTCGTTCATCAGCACTATTGCTTTCGGCACGAAAGCCTTCGTTCGAAGCAATCAGCAAAACGCGTGGCCCAGTGCGCTCGAATCGCACGATGTGATGCTGTCCGAGTTGGCCTCGATCCAAACCGAGGTCATTCGAGCCAATGCCGGCCGGCAAAGACTCAACATATAGAAACTCAGAATTCCATTTGTCGATCTCCAACCAGAGTTTTCCTGCTTTCGCGTCCCAGTAGAACGGAAAATAGCCGGGGAATTTCTGCATGCCGGAGACCCTCTCACTTATGCCGATCGCTTTTGGCGCTTCAGCGTTACCGCGCCCCTGGGCATAAAGCGTTGCGTTGATTAACAGACATAGAGTAAGCACGAGTACGGAACGAACCATCATTTGCGACTCCTCATTGAGCGAAGTACGTTAGCTCTCTTGCAGTTTTGTGATTGTGCTGCGGGCTTCTACTATCATTCGCCCGCGCTGCAAGTCAAAGAAAAAAATCCGGTGGCCCCCATTCCGCCATCGGCGGAGAATAATCAAGTGACCGTGCCGCAGGTGTGTGGGATGAATCTTGATGATGCGAAGAGGCCGCTCGAGGCCGCGCGCCTTGTCATCGATCAGACGCAAACTCGAGCGCTGTGCGAGGGACCGAGTGACGTTGACGTTAGCGGTACGATTCGATGGGTTGGCAGAGCGGCTCAAATGCTCACGGCGTAGGCATCGTAATCGAAAAGCGATCTCAGCAGGCGTTTAGTTAATGCCGCGGGCACCAGTGAAAGAGCCAGGCGACGTAGTCGCACCGCCCATTGGCTCTCCCACTGGCCGACGACTCCATACATCCGCGAATATCGCGCAATAGTCGCCGTTCGCGCAAAGCGTAACGCTTCGAACTTTCGCAGCGCAGAAGTAATCCCTGCTTGTTTATCTGCCGAACCGTACTTGTTTAGACAGCGAGCCAGGACGGCAGCGTCTTCGATCGCCAAACACCCGCCCTGGCCCAGGTTCGGTGTGATCGGGTGAATCGCGTCGCCGAGCAGCGTCATCGATCCCTCACCCCATTTTCTGACCTGCTGTCGATCGCAGGTGACATTCCGAATTAATGCATTTACCGGCGTGGCGCGAATCAATTCCGTCACCGGGGCCCACCAACCATCGAAGCATCGCAGCAGTTCGTCGCGATCAAATTCGTGACCCTCGTGTTCGTTCGTCTTTTTCGATGTGCTCAGTTCGCTCAAATTTTTGTTGATGCTGGCCCACCAACCGATCTTGCCCGAACCCAACGTTCCAATACCAAACCGTTGGCCGCGGCCATAGATCTCGTATGCGACTCCTGGTATGATCGATGGCGCTGGAGAGTCTACAACTCCGCGCCAGGCAACGTACGAGTGCTCCGTCGGCGGGCCATCATTCAATAGCTGCGCACGCACTCGCGAATGAAGCCCATCAGCGCCTATCAACGCCTCGCATTCAAATGAACGGCCGTCGGCGAAGCGCGCAACGATCTCGCCGTCCCGCTGTTCATAGCTTTCAAAAACATGATGGAGATGGATCGAGTTTTCGGAGAGAGCGTTCAGCAGAACATGTTGTAGCTCAGCGCGGTGCAGCGCCATCGGAGGGATATCTGTTTTCGGAAATCGAAAAGTGTTTAGCAGTCGGCCGTCATAGTTGAGCCAACGTGCCTGCTCCATGAGGCCGCCGTGTTGGCGAACCGCATCGGCCAACCCAAGCTGATGCAGCACGCGCATCGCATTCGGCCACATCAAGATGGCCGCTCCGACGTCCAGCAGCGCCGGCGCCTGTTCGAACACTTGCGGCTCAAAACCGAATTGCCTCAGCGCCAACGCAGCCGTCAGGCCGCCAATGCCAGCGCCGATTATAGCGATACGCATCAGTTCGGTTCGCGCTCAGTTCACTTCTCGTCCAGCTTTCGACTTGCGTTCAAATTATCGAAGTTGAGAATCGTGTTGAAGACCAGTGAATAACTGCCCGCAGTCTGTCCGCGCCAGAAAGGATTCAGCGAAAAGAGAATCACGTGACCTCTCTCCCACGGCGAATCGATCACGGCTGCGTGCTGGGCAATCTCGTCGCCGCCGTCCAGCAATCCTGAAACCAGGAGTTCATTTGCATTGCCCCAACGCAGGATCACTCGCGGCCTTTGCGCGGGCGGAATCAGGCCCCCGAGATTGCGGCGCTGCTCTTCATTGATTGGCGCAGCTTCCCAAATCTCGCTCGATGGCTGCGGCTCAGGAAGTTCTGCCGGCGGTCGTCCCTGAACTATATCCGGATCATCGACTGTGCCGCGGCCGGTAGTGCGTTGGGCGCCACCGGCTCCACCACGACGTCCACCGCCGCCGCCACCGGCGACGTTGCTGATATTGAAGATTGGTCCATTGAAACAATAGACGGAAAGTGAATCGCCATAGCCGTACGCGATCGGACTGGTTGAATCGATGAATCTGGTGCGCAGCACATCGCCGATTGCCCGCAGCCGCGTCGCGCGCTGAATTGAAACACCGGGAGTGAAGCCCATCGACACTGCAAAATCCGCCGACTCGTCAGAGCCGACGTACATGCCGCCGTTCTTCACAAAGTTTTGCAGGTTCATCAATCCCGTCCATCCAAGTCCGGGACGCATGTCGTCAGTCGAAGCAAAGCCCCCGAGGTTCGGCGTCAGATCAGTTTTCTTCCACGGCAGAGGATTGCCGTACATCGGCCGGCCCTGGATCACCGCGTTTGGGTTGCCACCGCCGGGGGCGAAGACAATCACATCGTACTTTTTGTTGAGGTCAGCTTCTTTCGCTACATCCTGCGTGCTCATGTAGTCATAAGGAATGCCCATCTGATCGAAAGCGAGTCGCCACCATCCTTCATCCTGCGTGCTCAACCACGTGTGCATGATCGCCACGCGCGCAGCTTTGACCTGATGAGTTTTTATTGTGGGCGCGTTAGCGACGGCCAGTGCCGGGATGCCCAGTTCTGACGTGACCCGATTCACTTCATCGCTGGAGGCGTTGCGAATGATGAAAGAGCCACGATTGAATTTCCTGGTCTCCGCTTCGAATGGTTCTTCGGCCGCATCGAAAGACGCGCGCCGCAGGCGATAGCGCAGCGTGATCAGATTGTTGTCGGCATTGGCATTGACGATGAAGATTGATCCGGCGCCGCTGACCCCGCCGGGCGAATGCACATCGCCGTTGACACGTTCCATTGAGGCAGAGAGAACTTTGACGTCGGTCACGCGCACGACCTGGACGTTGCCGAGTTCGCCGAAGGTCCAACCCGTGTCGTCATAGACGCTCTGCTGCGGATCGCGCGGACTCCAGTACTGATAATCAAGCAGGGCGTCGGCGATGCGGCTGTAAGGTTGGTCCATGCGCACGATGTAACTGCCCGCGGGAAAAGTGCGCTGTTCCGTGTCCGGGGTTTTCGCGGGCGATGCGGTCGCGGCGGCGTTGTTGTTTCCACCGCGAGGCCCGCCGGTTCGTGGCGCGGCTTTCTTTTTCATCGTGACGGTAAACGGAGCCGTCGCCCGATGAATCTCGCAGGCCTGGCCTTGCAGGACTCGCAGCAAGTTTGCTTGATTGCCTAAACGCGGATCGTCGGCGGGGAAAACGTAAGCCGCCGGCCCTTCATTCTTCGGTTTTTCGATCGAGCGCTTCGACTTCAGATAAAAGTTCTTGAGAAACAGCTTGCTGTTCTTGTTGAAATAATCGAGCGAGATCAAAAGCGCGGTCTCTTCATAGTTGTTGTTGTTCCGCTGCGACCATTTTGTGCGCGGCAGCGGCGGATTCTGTTTGTACCAGGTGCGTTGGTATTCGTCCGGTGAAACCGTCCGCGTCAGAGTGTCGGCGCCGCCATTGCCAAAGGTTTCATACAAACGGCTGATGCCGTTGTGCGTCGCCGCGATGAACATCAAATAGCCGGGTGACCAGGTGTCGAACGTACCGTGCGTGAAGACACCGGGCATGCCGAACTTAGTCATCTCGGAGACGTTCTTCCAACCGATCATCTGCCACTCGTCAGTGAGAATCGGATCAAGCCAGGCATTGTAGGGACCATCACCGACGGTGTTGTCGTAGAGATACGGAACAGATTCATGCAGGTCGTGCAGCACCTGAGCTTTCCAATCGACGTAGGTCTTCAACACGTTCTTCGTCAGCTTCAAAGACAGACCCATCGCATCCCGATTGTTGTCGTGCGCCACATAATGGCCCCAATAAATGAGGTTTGGATAATTCTCGTTAGGATGGGCCAGATGCCATTTGTAAAGGTCCACCATGCGATCGCGGCCGTCGACTTCGACCACGGGAGTGATGAGCGTGACCATGTTGTCGCGAATCGATTTGATGTAAGGACTTTCGTCGACGGCGAGACGATAGGCTAGTTCCATCAACGCCGTGGGCGCGCCGGTTTCGGTTGAATGGATCGTTCCGGTGATGTAGTAAATCGGAAACGATTGATCGACCAGTCGATCGGCTTCGGCATCGTCCATGTTAATCGTGCGCGGATCGCCCAGCTTCGCGAGTCGCGCACGATTTTCATCGAGCTTTGCCAGCAAAGATTCGGAGGCCACGGCCACCGCGATCATCTCGCGGCCTTCTTCGGTAGTGCCAATCGAAAAAACTTTCACACGGGGGCTGGCTTTTTCGAGCATGCGCATGTACTTGTAGACATCTTCGGCATAAGGCAGTTTGCCTGGAGCGCCGGCGACGTCTCCAATCACGGATTGCGGTGTCGGCACATTAGGCGACGCAGGCAGGTAATCGGTCAGCGGCGAGTTGAAAAACTTTTCGGTCGTATACTCGGCGATCTTTTTCGTGTACTCCTGATCGACGGGCTGACTGGTATCGCGGCTGTATCCGTTCTGTGCGCGAACTGACAATGCCGTGGCGCTTAGCAGAAAAGCGCCCGCGAAAAAGACACTGCTGATCCGATTGAGACTCATGTGGACTCCTTGAAAGTTGATCGCCATGAAAACCGATTCGACGAACTTAGATCGATTAATAGAGAAGAAGATGCTTTTAAGCTAAACGCGAAAGTAAGTCAATGGGGAGGAGGCAGTGCAGTTTGATTTTCCGAAGTGTCTCATTCACACCGTGGCTTCAGCCCGGTGGTAGCAGAGAGTTTTAGATATGAAGAACCGTTTCAACGGTTTTCCCGTTAGTTTGGGTGAAAGCCTTTAAAACGGCTGCTGCGTTGCAGAAGGTTTGCCGATCACCGGGCTGCAGCCGCGGTGTGAATGAAAAAAGCCAAACTGCACCAGCGCCTTCGTAACATCCTTCCTTGCAAAATTCGCCGCCCGTCTTAGAATCAGAATGTCTCTATGGCTCAACCTTTCAACGAAGATGGAAGGGACGATCTGTCGATCCCTTCTAACGACCCGTCGCTTGCGCAGCCTCCGCTCGAAGCAACCGCGGCCCAAGTCAAACCGATCAGCAAAGTCGCTGGCGGCGCGAAGGCGGCCCTGGTAGCGACGCAGTTTGCCTGGGGCGAAATGGGTGTGGTGCGCGGCACGCGCGCTCTGCTGCAACTCAATCAAAAGAATGGAATCGATTGTCCCGGTTGCGCCTGGCCTGAGCCTGATGGCGAGCGTTCGCATTTTGAATTTTGTGAGGAAGGCGCGAAGCACGTCGCCGACGAGGCCACTAAGAAACGCGCGATGCCGGAGTTTTTTGCTAAGTGGAGTGTTTCGGATCTTTCGCAGCAATCCGACCTTTGGCTCAATCAGCAGGGACGCATCACGCATCCGATGCTACGGCGTGAGGGAGCGGCTCACTATGAAGCTATTGATTGGCCAGACGCGTTCGCCCTTATTGCCGGGGAGTTGAATTCTCTCGCATCGCCTGACGAAGCGATTTTCTACACCTCCGGCCGCGCCAGCAACGAAGCTGCCTTTCTTTATCAACTTTTCGTAAGACAGTTTGGAACCAACAATTTGCCTGACTGCTCAAACATGTGTCACGAATCGAGCGGCACCGGCATGAAAGAGACGCTGGGTTTTGGTAAGGGCACCGTGACGCTGGAGGATTTCAATCTGTGCGACGCGATTTTTGTGATTGGTCAGAATCCCGGAACTAATCATCCGCGCATGTTGACGACGTTGCTCGAAGCAAAACGTCGGGGTTGCAAAATCGTGCACATCAATCCGCTGCCGGAGACGGGTACGACGCGATTCAAACATCCACAGGAATTCTGGACATGGCTCGGTGCGGGAACCCAGCTCGCCGATCTGTTCTTGCAGGTGCGCATCAACGGCGACGTAGCTTTGCTCAAAGGACTGATGAAAGAAGTGCTGGATGCGGAAGAGCGCCGGCCCGGCGGAGTTCTCGATCATGAATTCATCAAACGTTACACAACGGGGTTTGAGGAATTTAAGACAGCGCTGCATCAAGCCCACCTCGGCGACATCATCGAGCAATCCGGAATCAAGAAGACGCAGCTCGAAGATGCGGCGCGCATCTTTATCGCATCGGAACGAGTAATCTTCTGTTGGGCCATGGGCCTGACGCAGCATAAAAATGCGGTCGCGAACATTCAGGAAATCGTGAATCTGATGATGCTGCGCGGACAACTCGGCAAACCGGGCAGTGGGTTGTGTCCGGTGCGCGGGCACAGCAACGTGCAGGGTGATCGCACGATGGGAATTTGGGAGCAGCCGACCTCTCAATTCCTCGACAGCCTGGAAAAGGAATTTGGGTTTAGTCCGCCACGGCATCATGGATTCGATACGGTCCATGCGATTCAGGCGATGCACGACGGAAACGCGAAAGTCTTTTTTGCGCTGGGCGGGAACTTTCTTTCGGCGACGCCTGACACTGAATACACGGCTGAGGCTTTGCGGCGTTGTCGTTTGACGGTCCACGTTTCGACAAAACTTAATCGCGCGCATGTGATTACCGGCAAGCAAGCATTAATCTTGCCGTGTCTCGGGCGCACTGAAGTAGATCAGCAGTCGAGTGGGCCACAGCTTTTGACGACTGAAAACTCGATGGCCGTTGTGGAAGCCTGGCAAGGACGTCTGACTCCGGCTTCAGATCGTCTGATGAGTGAGCCCGCCATAGTTGCGGGATTAGCTAAGGTTGTTTTCGGAAATCGATCGAGCGTTGATTGGGACGGTTTTGTCTCGGATTACGATCGCATTCGCAGTTGCATCGAACGCGTCGTGCCGGACTTTGAAAATTACAACGCGCGCGTACGCCAACCGGGTGGGTTTTATCTTCCGAATCCGATTCGCGAACGTAAATTCAACACGAAAGACGGGCTGGCGCACTTCACGGTTCATCCTTTGCCGCAAATCGATTTGCAGCCCGGCGAATTCCTGATGATGACGATGCGCAGTCACGATCAATTCAATACGACGATCTATGGACTGGACGATCGGTATCGCGGTATTCGCAACGGACGCCGGGTGGTATTTCTTAATTCCGAGGACATTCGTTTGAGCGGCTTTGAGGCGGGCGCAGCAGTCGATCTGATTAGCAGTTATGAAGGCGAGGAGCGAATTGCGCGGCACTTCACGATCGTGCCGTACAGCATTCCGCGTCGTTGTGCGGCGACATATTTTCCGGAGACGAACGTTTTGGTGCCGGTTAAGTATTTTGCCGATAAGAGTCACACACCCGCATCAAAGTCGGTGGTGATAAGTATTCGGGCGAGTGAAGTTTTCACCACAGAGGACACAGAGAAGAAAGTCTAGGCATTAACCAGATTTTCTCTGTGCCCTCTGTGGTTGATTATTCGAATATGACATCTCAAGTTACGTCGAAGCAGAAACTTTACGATCAACTGGCGTCACAGCTCAGCAGTCTGCTCGCCGGGGAACGCGATCTGATCGCAAACGCGGCGAATTTCTCATCGCTCGTCTTTCATTCGCTTCCCGATTTGAATTGGGCCGGATTCTATTTCGCGAAGGACGACGAACTCGTGCTTGGACCCTTCCAGGGTCAGCCGGCGTGCGTCCGCATCCGGGTCGGGCAGGGTGTCTGCGGCGCAGGTGCATCGAAGTGTGAGACTGTTATTGTCCCGAACGTGCACGAGTTCCCGGGTCACATCGCCTGCGACAGTGCGTCAAATTCGGAAATAGTAGTACCTTTAATGAAAGGTGAACGATTGATAGGCGTATTAGATCTCGACAGTCCATTGCCTGCGCGATTCGATCAGGATGATGCGGCGGGACTTGAAAGTTTAGTCCGCATTCTTCTGTCATCGGTAAGTTCATGAACCTTCGCCCCATCATCGTGGCCGTCAGCGGATTGTCGTCTAACACCGGCAAGACAACGCTCGCCTGCGAATTGATCCAACGCCTGCCGGGTTGGGAGGCGATTAAATTGACGCGCGGACACTATCGCTCGTGCGGCAAAGATCCGAGCGGCTGCTGTGTCAGCGATTTGCTGTCTGACGAGCCGTTGATTCGATCGGGGCGCGAAGCAAATTACGAAAAAGGAAAAGACACCGGGCGTTTCTGGGATGCGGGCGCGGCGAATGTGCATTGGGTGATCGTTGGTGAAGAGCAGGTTGAGGAAGGAATCAACCGCGCGTTGTCGCGAGTCAAATCGGCAGGAGTGATCGTCGAAGGCAACAGTTTTCTTGACTACATCAAGGCTGATTTTGCGATCACCTGCGCGCGCGCGGGCGAGAACAAGATGAAGACCTCGGCGCGCAAAACGCTGGCGAAGGCCGATGGTCTTTTTCTTTCGACGATTGATGATTCAGATCGAGCCAGCGCCATTGAATCGTTTGCGAAATGGCGGGCAGGTCTGACGGTTCGTCTGGACATCGATCGGATTCCGATTTTCACGCGTCATGACATTTCGAATTTGATCGATTCCATTTACGAAAGACTTTCTATCTTCTCTGTTCCCTCTGTGGTTAATGTTTGATCTGCAGGCTGGAAGCCTGCGCACCGCCGGCAAGGATGCCGGCCGCTCCAATTTATGATCACTATTCGCAAATCAGAAGCGCGCGGTCACTTTAATTTTGGGTGGCTTGAAACCTATCACACCTTCTCGTTCGATCAGTACTTCGATCCGGCGTACTCACATTTCCACAGCCTGCGCGTCATCAACGAAGATCGCGTCCGGGCCGGCCAGGGTTTCCCGACGCACTCGCATCGCGACATGGAAATCATTACTTATATTCTGTCGGGCTCGCTTGAACATCGCGACAGCATGGGCAACGGATCAGTCATTCGCCCGGGTGACGTGCAGCGCATGAGCGCCGGCACTGGCGTTTCGCATAGCGAATTCAATCCATCGCCAAGCGAAGCCTGCCATCTTTTGCAAATTTGGATTATGCCGAAACTTAAGAAGCTCACGCCCAGCTATGAACAGAAATTCTTTGGTGAAGACGAACGACGTGGCCAGCTGTGTTTGATTGCTGCAGATGACGGCGGCGCCGGTGCGGTTACGATTCACCAGGACGCGCGCGTGTATGCGTCGCTGCTCGACGCCGGACAATCCATCACGTATCAAATCGACGAGAGTCGTTCGGCCTGGCTACAGGTAGCACGCGGCAGCCTTAGCCTGAATGAGCAGATTCTAAATCAGGGCGATGGCGCCGCCATCACGAGCGAGACTGAGCTGACTGTGAGCGCGGCCGACGCCTGCGAATTCCTGCTGTTCGACCTGGCCTGATTAGTTATTCTTCCTGGCGATTGATCGCGCGCACCGGCGTTTGAAGATCACGCAGTTCGCCGACAATCTCTTCAATTCTCTTCGCCTGGCTCTCGATTGTTGAGGCGCGCCGCCGTGACTTCTCGCTTAGGTCTTCTTCGCGTAG
>DASWQK010000297.1:0-4170 GCA_036403735.1 Pyrinomonadaceae bacterium | reverse complement strand
TCGTTAGTCAAAGTAACTTAACTCCCATGCCGAAACGAGCCTCCAAGAAGCAAGCATTGGCTACGATCGAGCCGATTGAGCCTGTGATTCGGGTGATTCGTGCGCAGAGAGTGATTCTTGATCGAGACTTGGCGCGCATCTATGGCGTTACGACCGCACGCTTGAATCAGCAAGTCAATCGAAACCTCGAAAGGTTTCCGAGTGACTTCATATTTCAGTTGACTAGAGATGAATTCAAGGGCCGCGGCGGATATAGAAAGCTACCCTACACCGCCACAGCCCGAACCAAAGCGCCGACGAATAGGATTCTGAAGTTTCAAGATCACAAATTGTGATCTCGAAGGCAAAGACTCACTGCTCGTCCGTCACGCGAATAAAATCAGCGGTCGGCGAAAATTGATCCAGACCTTCGGTCGCGGGGCTCTCAATAATCGAGCCGATGGGGGCATGGAACGTTTCATCGTCGACGGCCGAGCACGGCGGCGCGACCGGAATAATCTCGGGAACGCGCTCGATAAACGGCTCGGGCGGTGGCGGCTGATGCGAGACATGAATGTCGCGATCTTCGTATCGCACGCCGTGCGGAAATTCCTTGCGCACCTTCTCAGCTATTTCACCCATATCGATGAAACAGTCGGCGACGTCGATAAGCTTCGGCGCGGTGTTCGATCTAAAGCCGACGATCTCAACCCGGCAACCTTTATAGGCGACGGCGTTTACTGCGTAGACAAAGTCTTCATCGCCGGAAACGAGCACCGCAGTGTCGTAGCGTCCTGCGAGCGAAAGCATGTCGACGGCGATCTCGACGTCGAGATTCGCCTTGCGCGTGCCGTCATAAAAAGTCTTCAGCTCTTTCTGCACCACGCGAAAGCCGTTGCGCCTCATCCACAACAAGAAGCCCTGTTGTCGCTCGGCCCCGGCATCGACGCCCGTGTAAAAGAAAGCCCGGAACAAACGGCCGTCGCCCAACAACACGCGCAGCAACTTGTTATAGTCGATGTCTATGTTATGAAATCGCGCGGCGTGAAACAGATTGTTGCCGTCTATAAAGATTGCCACTTTTCCCCGATGGCCGAACTGCAACGAAATATTGTTAGTCGAATCAAAATTGTTCACGTGATTGCTCCGATAAGATTATTAATGTGAACAGGATGCGCTGCGACGCCGCCGTGGTCAAGCGAGGTTGGCGAATGATGGTGATGAGGTCAGTACCGGGAGCGGTAGCGACCGGGTGACGATTTCCAGTAAATAGCAATTCGGCAATTGGCCGCGACCCGGTCGCTACCGCTCCCGGTACTGACCTCATCCTCCGTCAAAACTCGATAGGGCAAAAACCCACCGTGGCGAACGCCGCACATCGTATAATCACCAGGGAGAAAAAAATGGCCGACCTGGACAGCGCAGGATTACTCGACGCGGACGCGAGCCGCGACGTTAAGTTGAAAAGCTTTTCGCCGGATGAGTTGCTGACGTGCGACGTTTGCCTGCGCGCGAATCCGCCAACGCGCGCGGCGTGTATCTATTGCAGCGCAGCGCTAACCTCCAACGCCACGATCGTCTCTAAAGAAAATGAAGCTGAACCACAGCCTGCCGCCGTTTCGACGGGTTGCTATGTTGTGATCACGCCAAAGGCTTTGAGCGTAGTCGACGAGAATTTGCTTGACCAACTTGCTAAGACAATCCAACTGAAGAATACCGATTTGAAAACGGTCTTGATTTCACACTCGCCGTTGCTGGTTGCGCGCACACATGAGAAGGCTGACAAGACTGTAAGCACTCTGCGGGAAGAAGGAATTGAGGGCCTGCTGATTACCGATGAGGATTTGCAGCTGAGTGTTGGCAATAGAACTATTCGTGCTCTTGAATTGACTGATGAAGGCCTGATGGGATTACCAGTAAGTTCGGCCGCCCGTCTGCCCGCGCGCTGGGACGAACTGAGGTTAGTCGTAATTGGTCGCTTGCAGACGCACCGCAGTGAAGTCGAGGAACGCCGTCGTCGCGGCGGGTTAAAGCCGATCGCTCGCCGTGAAGTGGCGGACGATGAGTCAGTGCTCGATCTGTATGTCACGTCATCTGCGGCCGGCTGGCGAATTTCGGCGAGCAATTTCGACTTCTCTTGTCTCGGCGATCGCAAGACGCTGACGGCCTTCGACAACTTCAGGGCTTTGATTAATTTGCTACGCGAACGGTCGGCCATCGAGATTGATGAATCGTATCTTCGCATGCGGCCGTTGCTTGCTGATGTCTGGGCCTTGCAGAAGCAGACGCGCAAAGGCGCGTGGCGGCGCAGCGGCGCCGGCAAATATGATATGTCGACCGTCACGACCACCGATAACGAAACGCAATTCAATAATTATTCGCGGCTGCTGTGGTTTCTAAAAACCAAGTCCCTTAACGTCGTTTAGAGGCGGGCTACTGCCCGCCAATCCGCATCGCAAAAACTGGCGGGCGGTAGCCCGGCTCTAAACGATTTCCGAGATCCGTGTAAAACGAATTCCGAGATCCATATAAACGAAGTCCAGGATTCATACGATGAAAAAGTCAGCCCGACGTCCATCAACCAATCGACATTTGTTGTATGGCGTGAATCCTTTATTGGAAGCGCTACGGGCCGGTCGATTGCCTGACCAGATCACGATTGCTGAAGGCGCGCGCGACGAACGTCTGCGCGAACTGATCGACCTGGCTGGAACTTGCGGCGTATCGATCAAGTCTGCGCCACGCACGACACTCGATCGCGAGGTTGGCAATACTCATCATCAAGGCGTGATCGCGCGAATAGCAGCGCCTGAGTATGCCGACGCTGATGAATTGCTCGACGTGGTTGGCGCGGCTGTAGGCAGCGAGCGCGAGCCGCTGGTGGTTGTGCTGGATGGAATTGAAGATCCGAGAAACCTCGGCGCGATCCTGCGCACGGCCGAATGCGCTGGCGCGAATGGAGTCTTCATCCCCGAGCGTCGCGCCGCCGGCTTGAATGAGACGGTTGCCAAGACCTCGGCGGGCGCGGTGGAATATCTGCCCATTGCACGCGTTACGAACCTGTCCGTTTTGATTCGACAGTTGAAAGAGCGTAACTTGTGGGTCGTCGGCACATCTGCGGATGCGAATCTCGATTATTACGACTGGGATTGGACGCGAGCGTCGGCGATAGTTCTGGGCGGCGAAGGCACAGGTCTTCACCGGCTGGTGAGCGAGCATTGTGACGCGCTGGTGCGGATTCCCGTTAATGGTCGAATCGAGTCTTTGAATGTCTCGGTCGCGGCAGGAATTGTTCTTTACGAGGCATTGCGCCAGCGAAGCCGAAGTTAAGACGAATCGCGAAACACACGCTGAGGATTAATCGTTAGAGTGTTATTGAGATTGCAAGGAGTTTATCCGGATGTTTTGTCCTAAATGCGCAACACAGAACGTCGACGGCGCCAGTTATTGCCGTTCGTGTGGCGCAAATATCAGCCTGGTGCCGCAAGCGTTGACGGGCCAGTTACCGGTCGCGGATCAACCCCAGTGGACCGATCGTTACGAACGCCACAAGAAGCGTCGCCGCGAGCCCAGCGTTGAAGAAGCCATTCGCAGCATCATGATGGGCATTGCGTTCGCGGTCATTTCGATCCTGGTCGGCAAATATAGTCCCGGTGGATGGACCTGGTGGTACTGGATGCTCATTCCTGCCGCCATGTCATTTGCCAAAGGTTTTTCCCACCTCGCGCGACTGAGAATAGCCAGGAGTCAGAATCCAACATCCTCGGGGCCACAACTTAATAGCGTCCGCCCGACGGATCTTCCCGTCGCCAGGACCGGCGAGTTGATGACTCCGGTGCCGAGTGTCACTGAAGGCACTACGCGACATCTGGGAGTTGAAGCAACTACGCGTAAGATCGATTCTGTCGAAAATCAGAAACCTTCCTGATTCGCAATCCCGCATGGCCAAAATCTGCGTACCTGTTTGCGTTCGCCACCCAGACGAGATGCGCGACGCGATCGCGGCCGCCGCCCGGGTTGGCGACATCGTCGAACTGCGCGTCGACTGTCTTGTCGATCCGCACGCGGCCGTGTCATTCCTTCATGAAGGCGCGCATGTGATTGAGCGGCCATTGATAGTCACCATGCGAAGTCCTGAGCAGGGAGGGCGCGCAGAGATTGACTATCAAACACGGCGCGGGTTTTGGTCAG
>DASWQK010000296.1:0-10966 GCA_036403735.1 Pyrinomonadaceae bacterium | reverse complement strand
GCAAATCTTTGACGCCCGAAAAAACCGCTGAGAGTGCGATGAAGCGCGTGTTACTTTTCTCGGCCAGCAGACGCGCTAACGTCGTCTTTCCGGTTCCGGGCGGGCCCCATAAGATCAATGACGGCATTGCGGTGCCGCCTTCGATCAAACGACGCAACACGCGGCCTTCGCCGACCAGTTGTTCCTGGCCCACGAACTCGTTCAGCGTGCGCGGCCGCATGCGTTCCGCAAGCGGCGCGGCGGTGGCAGAGCGCGCGCTTGAACTGTGCGGTTCCCTCATTTCAGGAAACAAACTCGACGGACTTCTCTCTGGCATTTTGGCTAAAACCAGCGTATCACAAATGTTTTTCAAAGATGATCTAACCACAGAGGACACAGAGAAGAACAAAAAGAGCAAAAAAGTTCTGCTTGTTTGTATCTTGCTCGGTGTCCTCTGTGGTGAAATCTTCTGCAGTCGCTTTGCTGTGCTCGCACTATGGCGGCATAATGCAGCGCAACTTTCCGGTGGAGGTCGTAATCATGCCGAAACTCACTTCGATATCTCGACGCAGATTTGCGCAGCTGGTTGGCGTTGGTGCAGTCAGCGCGGTCGCGCGCCCAAGCATCGCCTGGCCCAGCGAAGTGATCGCGCGTTCTACAGTCGCTGCGCGTGCCGCGGCGTCAGCAATCGTGCGCTTGAACTCAAATGAAAATCCGTACGGCCCATCGCCGCTGGCGCTGAAAGCGATGACCGACGCGTTCTCCCTGGCCTGGCGCTATCCCGATGAACATGCTGACACGCTTATCGATACGCTCGCGAAGATTAATGGAGTTAGTCGTGAACAAATCGTGCTTGGCGATGGATCAGGTGAAATCCTGAAAGTATGCGCGTCGGCGTTTACCGGACCGATGACGAATGATTCAAAGCCGATTGAGCTCGCAAAGCCGACTCGAGGGCCGGCATTACAATTCGTTCCCGGGCGGGGCAAGCTGGTCGCCGCCGATCCAACTTTCGAAGCGATCCTCAATCACGCCCGCGTCAATCGTGCGGAAGTCGTAAAAGTGCCGCTGAACAAAACTTATGCTCATGATCTGCCGAAGATGCTGGCGACGGCGAGCGAAGGATTGATCTATATCTGCAATCCGAATAATCCGACTGCGAGCATTACGCCAAAGGATCAGTTGCGCGATTTCATCAACCACGCTCCGCGTCAGACGATCATTCTCGTTGACGAAGCGTACTTTCACTACGCCGACAGTTCCGACTACGAATCAGTCATTCCGCTGGTTAAGGATCATGCCAATCTGATCGTCGCGCGCACTTTCTCGAAAGTTTACGGAATGGCCGGCCTGCGTTGCGGTTATTGCATCGCCCAACCAGAAACGATTCAGCGAATGCGGCCGCATCTGACCTGGGACAGCGTGAATATCATGGCGCTGGCGGCGGCGATTGCGAGTCTTAACGATCCGGATCAGGTTCCAAACGGGCGGCGAATGAATAGCCAAACCAAACAGTTTGTTTCGGACGAGATCAGAAAGTTGGGATACGAACACGTTCCTTCGCAAGCGAACTTCATCATGATTGATATGAAGCGCCCGGTGCGTCCATTGATTGACGCGATGAATCACGCCGGCGTTTCTGTCGGCCGTGCTTTTCCGGCGTTACCAAATCACATGCGCGTGACTATCGGCAAACCAAACGAGATGGAGGTGTTTCTCGGGGCGTTTCGCAAGACGGTCTCTGCGTGATCTACTTAATTTCCAGGACTTCGACCTGCGGCGCCATCCAGACATGATCTCTGCACAAGTAGCACGACGAGCGGTTTGGCGGCCGCTCTGGGAACTGCCCCGTCGATTTGATCTAATCTTTTCGCTGGCCCGGCGAGAATTGACCGCGCGTTATCGCGGCTCGATTCTGGGCATCATGTGGACGTTGGTGACGCCGATGGTAATGATCGCGATCTTCACGATCATTTTTGCCGGAATCTTCAAAGCAAAGTTCGGCGCGAGCAGTTCGCAGTGGGACTATGCGCTTTATCTTTTTTGTGGATTGTTGCCCTGGAACGCGTTTCAGGAGTCCCTGCAACTTTCTTCGAGCACGATCGTGGCTCATGCGAACCTGGTGAAACGCGTTGTCTTTCCCCTTGAGACTTTACCGGTGCCGTTGTCGCTTGCGGCAGTTGTGAATCAGTTGTTTGGAACGATAGTACTGATCATCGCTGTCATCCTCCTGCGCAGAGAGATGCACGTCACGATTATTTACCTGCCTTTGATTTTGATTCCTCAGCTAATCGCGACCTTCGGAGCGGCCTGGCTCGTCGCCTCGCTCGGGGTGTTCGTCCGCGACATCGTGCAGGGAATTGCGCTGGTGTTGATGGCGTGGATGTATCTGACGCCGATCATCTATCCGGAATCGATCGTGCCGGCGCCTTATCGTGCGGCGATCAATTTGAATCCATTCACACCGCTGGTGCGAAATTATCGCCGCATAATTCTCGATGGGTTAAGCCCGGACTGGTCCGGCCTTGCCTACTTCGCGGCCTTTGCGCTCGTCAGTTTTGTCTTCGGGTATTGGTGGTTTGCGCGAACGCGGAAGAATTTTGCCGACGTGATTTAGGAAAATCAGGCCAAATTTCCGCTGTTTCCGATGTTTTGTCCGGCAAAACATCGTTGACACGAGTCGCTTCGCGTGTTAGGTTTAGAGCTGCCGCTCTGCTCCGAGGCGGCTTCAGCATGCTAAAGCCCGACGGTCCTCCAAGGCGATAAGCATCCGTCATCGCCCCAACAATTCATTCCGCGATTCTTAAAACATGGCGTTCGATAAGGTAAAGACTCTTCGCGCGGCCGAGAGATCCCTCGAGATGGGTAAGATCCCGGCAGCGATTAAAGAATACTGCAAGATCGTCGAAGGTGAGCCTGACGACTTCACGACGCTGAATATTCTTGGCGACCTGCACGTGCGGGTCGGCAATCATGAGGCGGCGATTTCGTGTTTTCGGCGCATCGCCGATCATTATCGAGAACAGGACTTTGCCCTCAAGGCAATCGCGATGTTCAGGAAGATCGATCGTCTGCGGCCCAGCGATGTTGAAATAGCAAACAGCCTCGCCGATCTATACGCGCAGCAGGACCTGGTCGTCGAAGCGCGCGCGCATTACCTCGTGGTAGCAAACGCGCATGCAAAATCGGGCGCGACCCAGGCGGGACTCGATGTACTAGCGAAGATTGCGAATCTTGATCCACAGAACACAGACGTGCGGATCAAGCTGGCCGAAGGCTATTTGAAAGAAGGTATGAGGAACGAGGCCGCGGCTGCTTTTACAGACGCCGGCCAAAGTCTGCTGGCGCGCGGCGCTTTAGATGAATCGCTGGAAGCATTCAGCAGATCTCTCGACCTCAAACCGGGCGATTACGTGACTTTGAATGGTTTGTTGGCTGCGCATTCAACTCGCGGCACGGCGGACGAAGCGGCGGAAATAATTGCGCGCGCGTCCGGCGAAAAACCTGATGATCTCAAATTAATGTCGATGCTCGCCGGCGCATACGTCCAGGCAGAAGACGCAGCCCAGGCCGATGCCGCCACCGCAGCTTTGATCGAAAAAGATTCGTCGGCCTACTTGCGACTGGTTGACGTTGCTCATTTGTATTTGGGACTCGACCAGGTCGACGCGGCGGTGGCCGTGGTCGCGCGCATTTCTGAGCAAATGCTGGCTGAGCATGAAGAGCAACAGTTACTCGAATTGCTCAACGAGTTTCTGACTTGCGATGCTGACAACGTCCAGGCGCTGCGACTCCTGGTTCGGGCCTACTGGTGGCAACGTGATGTTGATAACTTGAAAGAGTCGCTCGAAAGAATGGCTGAGGCCGCAGAGGCCGCCGGCGTGATTGACGAAGAACGGTACGCCTTGACGCAGTTGACCCGTTTGATGCCCGAACACACGGCTTATGCTGACAGGCTTCAGGAACTCGGCGGCGCCACAGAAGAGGCTGCCGCTGAAGTGTTGCCCGAATTTGAACCCACAGCCGCGGGGCAGACTGAGACAACCACTGAGCCTGTGGCCCACGACTTCGCGATTGAATCTGAATCGTCGTCTCCCTTGAACGGCGAATCTGAATTCGAATGGAGTTCGATTTCTGAAGTCACAGATCCGCAAGACACCGCCGGTACCGAGATGGAGATCGAGCGCGGTTTTACCTTCGAAGGAGTTGTCTCTGAAGAGTTATCCGGCTCGTTGGACGAAAGCGCGAGCGAGACTTCGAACGCAGAAGAGGATCGCCGCGCCACCCTTCGCAAGCAAGAGCTTGAGAGTGTCGATTTCTATATCGCGCAAGGTTACGCGGACATCGCAGTTGATACGTTGGATCTCTTGGAGCAGCAATTCGGAAAGCATCCCGATATCGATTTGCGACGACAGCAATTGGAGACAGGCGGTGAGACGGCTGCAATCGTAATGGACGCGGAACTTCCGGCTGAGGCTTCGGCCATCGAACAGACGGCAGATTCCTCAGCGGCGATAGACTATCCTCAACCGGCTCCGCCTGTGGCCCAACAGCCAGTTGCGAATGTTCAAGTGATCGACGCCGGGCTGGCTGAGATATTCGAGGAGTATCGCGTGTCGGCTGAATCCGAGACGAACGGGAACGGCGACTACGAAACCCACTACAATCTCGGTCTCGCTTATCAGGAAATGGATCTTTTCGAAGAGGCGCTGGAAGAATTTCAGATGGCTATTAGCCTGGTCTCACCGGATGACGGGTCGACGCGTTACTTGCAGTGCTGCAATCTGCTTGGTCATTGTTTCATGCAGAAGGGCGTGCCCCAGCTTGCCGTCAAATGGTTCAATAAGGGACTGAGTTCGCCCAACACCTCTGATGATGAACGACAAGCACTGCGATTCGATCTGGCTGCCGCGTACGAGCAGGCGGGCGATTTGAATCAAGCGAAAAATCTCTTCACCGAAATTTATGGCGTTAATGTCTCGTATCGCGGGGTTAATGAGCGTTTGAAGTCGCTGGAATCGCGCATGGCATAATAAGCTCTCGCCAGATCAGGCGTTCGATCGGACCACGAAGCTGAGACACAGCCTTAGCTTTGTGGTATTTTTGTTTTCAAGGACCGTACAGCAATGTCGTCAAGACTGACAGTAATTTTCTACATCATTCTCTGCCTGGAGATTGGCATCGTGCTGACGGTGTTGCCCTGGGTGCCGCACGGCTGGTTCGGCCTCAGTGATTGGGGCAACAATTATTTCTTGCTGGTGGCGTCGCGCAAGGTCGGGTTTGGGGTGCAGCGCTTCATCGCTTCGGGCTGGATACGCGGCGCTGTCTCGGGAGTCGGGATATTGAATTTGGGGATGGGCTTCTGGGAGTTGCTCAATTTTCGACGAACCGTGCGGGCGCTGGACGAAGGACACCCATATGTGGAAAGCTCGCGACAGAATTCGCCTGTGACCGATGCCGCTCAACCTGTCAAGACCGATCCTTTATCTGATTACCCGCGGCACAACCACTGAAGACACCACGCCCGACGCCCCCGAATTCGCGCTCATCCTGCGTCAAGTCTCGGCGGCCGTTGCGGCCGGAATCAACTTAGTCCAAATCCGAGAAAAGCAACTGACTGCACGTGTCCTATTCGAGTTGGTTGAGCGGGCAAGCGATCTTACGCGAGGGACAAACACGCGCCTGCTGGTCAACGATCGCGCTGACGTTTCGGTTGGCGCCGGGGCCGATGGAGTGCATCTGACGGCGCAGTCTCTTGATGCCGCGATGATTAGAAAAACTTTCGGAAAAGAAGTTTTGATCGGCGCATCGACACATTCATTGGCAGAAGCGCGGGCCGCGCAGGAACAAGGCGCAGACTTCATCGTCTTTGGTCCGGTCTTCGAAACTCAATCGAAGAAAGTATTTGGACCACCGGCAGGTTTGGAAAAACTGTCTGCTGTTGTTCGGGAGCTTCGCGATTTTCCCGTCCTGGCTTTGGGAGGAATCTCGCCGGCCAATGCGGTAGATTGTTTCGCGGCGGGCGTAATGGGAATCGCCGGCATCAGTCTCTTCAGCGATCCTCAGACACTCATGCAAACAGCAACCGTCATTGTAGAATCTGCGAAAGCACAGCGTGGCAGAAGACCCTAATAATAGTAGTCCGATAGTTCTGACCATCGCCGGTTTCGATCCGTCGGGCGGCGCCGGGATAATTGCTGACGTGCGCACGATTCTTCATTTTGGGTGTCGCCCGGTGGCGACGATAACATCGCTGACCTTCCAGAACACAGAACGCGTTTTTGGCGCAATACACGAAAGCGCCCAATCAGTACGCGCCCAGATCCTTCCAGTGATCGAAGAGAGTCCCGTAGCCGGAGTGAAGATTGGCATGTTGCCGACTGCGGAAATTGTTTTAGAGATTGCGCGGATGATTCGCGATCAGAAGTTGCCGGCACCCGTAATCGATCCGGTAATGCGTTCGTCGTCGGGATTCGAATTAGTGGAACATGATGGGATCGAAGCCCTGCGCAGTGAATTGATACCGTTGGCGCGCTTAATTACACCCAACGTTCCTGAAGCCGAAGCCCTCACCGGCGTGCGCATCAAAGATGAACAAGGAATGCGGAGCGCGGCAGAGAAGCTGCGCGAAATGGGTGCGCGCGCGGTGCTAATCAAAGGCGGACACCTGAATCAGAAGTCAGAAGTCGGAAGGCAGAAGTCAGAAGAGCACCAAGCGATCGACATTCTCGACGATGAAGGGGAAGTCACGGTCTTTCGCGGCGAGTGGATCGACACGGCGCCGGTCCGCGGCACCGGCTGCATGATGTCTTCAGCGATTGCGTCCAACCTGGCCCGAGGAAATTCACTGCCAGAGTCAGTGCGGGTCGCGAAACAATTCGTTGCCGACGCGATCCGGTATGCTCCCGCCTGATCCCGTAACGCTCGAACTTACTGAAATCACGAAGCTGCAAGAATAGTGGTTAGTGCCCTAAATTGATTTCGCGTTTTTTCCCCCTGAGCAAGAACGATCCACGAAATCACACGAAGGGGGCGCGGAAAAACGTTTCGTGTGGGTTCGTGGATCGCCTTCCTTGTCATGAGGATCTCAAAAATACTGCGCCACCAAATAGTGGACGCCAGGGTTTACTCGCTCACCGAAACCTTCTCCATCTTCACTTCGGACAACGGTCGATCGCCGGGATCAGTTTTCGAAGTGGCGATCGCGTCGACGATGTCCTGGCCTTCAGTCACGCGACCAAAAATCGTATAACTCGGCGGCAACGGATAATCAACGTGCATGATGAAAAATTGCGAACCGTTGGTGTTTGGACCAGCGTTGGCCATCGCGACGGTCCCCGCTTTGTAGCCGCGCTTATAGACTTCCGATGATGAATTAATCTCGTCAGCGAATTTTCCGCCCCATGCCGACGCGCCGCCACGACCAGTGCCGGTCGGGTCTCCGCCCTGGATCATGAAACCGTTTATGCAGCGATGGAAAATGACTCCGTCGTAATAACCCTTCTCAGCAAGTAAGCGAAAATTCTCGGTCGTCTTGGGCGCGTCCTCTTCGAGTAGCTCGAATTTGATTGTGCCCTTGTTCGTTTCAATAGTTGCAGTGCGATTCGGCATCTGATTCTCCTCGATTTCAAAGTAAGTTTTGAGAAAGCTTAACCGCAGAGAGCGCAAAGTGAAAGTTGCCAGCGTCTCAAAAGCCCGACCGGCAGGGAGGGGCCCATCACGTCGCAAGGCAACGCTGATCACACTTGCCCTCGCTGACGCTCGGGCTTCTGACATAGCGCCAGATTCCCGCTCCACCTGACGCAATCACCTTCAAAACGTTATGATGGTCAGCCCTGCACCCTTCGAAAGAAAGGCTGAAAACAATGAACGTAACTCATCTTGAGTGCGGCGCGTGTGGCCTGCGACACGAGGCACAACGCTTGCACAACCTTTGCAGTCAATGCGGAAAGCCGCTACTGGTTCGATACGATTTTGAGCGCGCGGCCAGGTCTTTGACAAAGGAGTCGTTGAAACAACGCGAGCCCAATCTGTGGCGTTATCGAGAGGTGTTGCCCGTTGAGCGAGACGAAAACATTGTAAGTCTGGGCGAAGGATTCACACCGCTCCTGCGCGCGAGGCGATTAGGCGCGCAAATTGGTATGAATCAGCTCTATATCAAGGACGAAGGGCAGAACCCGACCCAGAGTTTCAAAGCGCGCGGCATGACGGCAGCGGTTTCAATGGCGAAAGAACTCGGCGTGAAGAAGTTAGCGGTTCCCTCGGCGGGCAACGCCGCCGGCGCGTTGGCAGCTTACGCGGCACGTGCGGGCATGGAGGCGCACATCTTCATGCCAAAAGATACGCCGCGCGCGAACGTCATCGAATGCGAACAGACCGGCGCGCACGTCACGTTAATGGACGGATTGATAACCGATTGCGGCGCCGAAGTCGGGCGACGAAAAGAAGCCGAAGGCTGGTTCGACGTTTCGACTTTGAAAGAGCCTTACCGGATCGAAGGCAAGAAGACGATGGGTTATGAGTTGGCCGAGCAGTTCGACTGGCAGCTACCTGATGTGATCCTTTATCCAACCGGGGGCGGCACGGGATTGATTGGTATGTGGAAAGCGTTCGACGAGATGGAACAGATGGGTTGGACGGACCGGAAGCGGCCGCGAATGGTGACCGTTCAGGCTGCGGGGTGCGCGCCGATCGTTCGCGCGTTTGCAGAAGGAAAGCGCTTCGCGGATGAATTTCAGAATGCGCATACGACGGCTTCCGGACTGAGAGTGCCGAAAGCGATTGGCGACTTCTTGATAATTGATGCTTTGCATTCTTCGGGCGGAACTGCAATCGCCGTGACCGACGACGAGTTGATTGCGGCGACCAAAGAAATTGGTGCGGCCGAAGGAATCTTCTGCGCGCCTGAAGGTGCGGCGTGTTTGCCGGCGCTGAAAAAAATGATGAAGGATGGATCGGCAAAACCAGATGAACGCGTCGTGCTTTTCAACACCGGCAGTGGGGTGAAATATCTCGAGAGCTTTTCTATTTAAACAAATGCAACAGCAGATATAGAGGAGGCCTGACATGCAGTCCGCGAACAAACTTCTATCGATTGTGCTCGTCCTGTTAATGTCGTTCACGACGTTGTTCGCGCAACAGTCCCTCTCAAATTGGAGTAACGTTGAGAATCTAAAACCGGGCACGAAGATTGTTGTCAGAACCAGGAATGGCCGAGAGTTCGTAGGAACCAAGAGACAGTCAACTGATGATACGCTCTTCATGGAAGCGAGATTCCCGGTGCAAGGAGCGCGGACAATTAGTTTATCGAAAGACGAAATTCAAGAGGTCCGAAAAAATAAGTCGACGTTCTTTTATCCGATCCTTGGACTGGCAATTGGTATCGGTATCGGCATAGCAGTCGGTAGCACAGCTGATCATCCAGGCACCGACGATCCTAGCCTCGGCAAAATTTTGGGTGGTGGTCTCGGAGGCGGAATCGGACTCGCCGCCGGCGCGGGACTATCGAGAAGACCAAAAACGAAACAGATCTACGTTGCTCCTTAAAGAGCCGGATGGCTGCTTAACGTCGCCAGAAAACCACATGAAGAAATTCTTTTTTCTAATTCCAATTCTTTTGTTTTGTGCTCCATCAAGTCATGCGCAACAACCCTGGCTTACTGATGCCGAGCGGGCGAAGTTCGAAGTGTTGCGGGTTGCCGGTTCGGAAGCGCTGTTCAACCTGGACTACGAAGGGGCGCACAAGAATTTCAAAGAGATGGCCGACGCGTTTCCGAACTATCCGGCTGGGCCACAGTTCCTCGCCGACACGCTTTGGACTGAGACTCTTTACGAAACGCGGAAGTTGCAGTCTTCGCTTTATGGCAGCGATTCGTTCTATTCAAACAGCGAGGACAAGGCCGACCCGAAAGTCGTCGATCAGTTTCGCACTCTGACCCGACAGGCGCGCGTGTTGACTGAGGCGCGTTTGAAAGTATTCCCCAGGGACACTGAGGCGCTCTATTTTCTCGGCGCGATTGAGGGTTTGAAAGCTTCTTTTGAAGAGGCCGTCGAGCGGCGTCACATTGCCGCGTTGAAGGACGGATCAGACGCGGTCGACAAACATCGCCAGGTGATCAAGCTCGATCCCAACTATCGGGACGCTGAACTGTCGATCGGTTTATACGATTACACGGTAGGCGCGTTGCCGCTGCCGATAAAGATCGGCGCCGGTCTGTTTGGTTTTCATGGATCGAAGAAACGCGGGCTGGCAACGCTCGAGCGCGTGGCGAAGGAAGGCCATTGGGTACATGATGAGGCGAAGACTTTGCTGATCGTTTTGTACACGCGCGAAAAAAGATTTGCGGAAGCTGCGGCCCTGGCGAAGGAGTTGTCGATCAAGTATCCGCGAAATTATCTGTGCCGGCTTGAGGTGGCTGATGCGCTCGTCTCGCAGGCCGAGCTGGAGCGCCAAACGAATCATAGCCCCACCATGACTGCCGCTGAGACGGAAGCCTTTGCGACTTTCGAGTCGCTCTTGAAAGACAAAGCGGTGCGCGATACAGCTTCGCGTGCTTTCGATCTAATTCATTTCAAGTACGGCGAAGCGCTGTTGACCTCGGGCCAGTACGAGCGCGCGGCGAAAGAGTTTCTCGCTTCTGCCGATGCTCCCGGCGCGTGGGCTGGGCTGGCCACGATGGCGCACTTGTTTGCGGCGCAGTCGCTTGACCTCGCCGGCAAGCGCAACGACGCGCTTGGTCAATATCGAGCAGTGTTGGCGCGGCCTGACGTTTACGATGCCCACGATCAGGCGCAGACGGGATTGAAGGAAGTCTACAAGAAGAAACTGATTTAGAGGGCGCCCAGATTCTTTAGACTACGTTTAGAAGCGGGCTACCGCCCGCCTGAAACGATCTCATCAGGCATTGCCCGGCATGAGCGTGAAGGCCGACCTGTCTAAGCGCCGCTAGGCGCGAAATATTTATAGACACGAGATTGACATGATGTT
>DASWQK010000295.1:0-2487 GCA_036403735.1 Pyrinomonadaceae bacterium | reverse complement strand
GAAAAAGTCCCGGCCGCGGTCTTCATCGGCAACGCGTTTGGAAAGCTCGCGGGCTCGACTCAGGTGAACGAACTCGGGGAGATCGAAACCCCAATCATGTTGACTTCGACGTTGAATGTGCCGCGGGTCGCCGACGCGACGATTGATTACATGCTGGCACTGCCGGGGAATGAAGATGTGCAATCGATTAATCCGCTGGTGGGCGAGACGAACGATGGTTATCTGAACGACATTCGCGGGCGTCACGTTGGCCGCGAAGAAGTCTTCGCCGCGATCAAAAACGCGCGTGGATCCTGGCTGGTTGACGAAGGCGCGGTCGGCGCAGGCACGGGCACGGTCGCCTTCGGCTTTAAAGGCGGCATCGGAACATCATCGCGCAAGCTGCCGGCGTCGCTCGGCGGATATACGGTCGGCGTGCTGGTCCAGTCGAATTTCGGCGGAATTTTGACGATTAACGGCGCGCCGGTGGGACGTGAATTGGGCAAGTACTACTTGAAAGAAGAGATAGAGAAGAGCAGTGCGGGCGATTCACGATCTCCAAACACCGTGGACGGATCAATCATGATTGTGATTGCGACTGATGCCCCGATCGATCATCGAAACCTGCAAAGACTCGCGGCGCGATCGATGATGGGACTGGCGCGCACAGGCGCCGCCGGCTCGAATGGCAGCGGCGATTATGCCATCGCTTTTTCAACTGCTCCTGAACTTCGCATTCGGAACTCTGCTAACGCTCGTAATCAAACAGCGAACGTCAAGCTGCTTTCAAATGAAGCTATGTCGCCACTTTTCCTGGCAGTGATCGAAGCGACTGAAGAAGCAATTTATAACTCGCTGTTTCGCGCCACGATGACGAGCGGACGCGGCCATACCGTCCAAGCCTTGCCGATTGATCGGACGCTGGAAATTCTGCGCAGGCATGGAGCGTTGTTACACTGAGAGACGTCGTCGATCGATTTCGCGTCTCATTCACACTTCGCGTCAGCGAGGTGTCGGACAGAAGAAGAGAACCACGCAAAGCGGTTGAAACGGCTTGGCCTGTTGTGAGGGCTCGGGTGATCGCCTCGCTGACGCGAGGTGTGAATGAGATCCTCAATTGTTTGACAGTCAATCAACGACTCACTAGAATACGCCCCACTCAAAAACACGGAGGACAATCGATTGGCTCTCAAAATTCGAATCAACAGGAAAAGTGTCGAATCAATGACCCGACAACTCACGGATCAATTAGGCAGCTTGATCAGCGAGGGCGCATTGGCAATTGGCAGCTTGCTTCCCAGCGAGCGCACACTCGCGAATTCACTCGGCGTGGCGCGAAACGTGGTGCGGGGAAGTTATGAGTATCTCGAGAAGGCCGGCGTCATTCAGCGCGAGGGTAGAAAAGGCCGGCGGGTTCGCGCGAAGACCTCGCGAAAGAAGACCGCTACCAGGAGCGTGAAGAAAGCAGCTAAGAAGAGATAGCTCTCCGCGTCTTGTAAAGTATTCGATTTGCTCTACCTCGCACACCGTATGACACGCTAGCTCTCCTTATCGACCACCCCACGCGGGATGGCCACGCGGGAACCGCGACTAGCAGGGCTTCCGACACTACCCGGGAGCCACTCCATTTGAAAATGTGATCCCGTTTCGCTGGTGCGCCTGAACCCCAGGCGCTCTAACAAATTAACGGCGCGATTGAATCTGATCACCTGCAGACGCAGGGGAATGTTAGCCGGCCGCGCTTGCTCCTGGAGTCGTTGAATGAGAAGTGTTCCCACGCCCTGATTTCGATAGTCGGCAAGCAACGCCAAATCGACGCATCGAATTTCATCTGCGCGCGTTGCGACGGATAACCGGCCGATTGGTTTGCCGCTCATCAGCACGAGTTGATCGCTCGTGTGCTCATGATCGTCCTGAAGATTACGCTGAGCTACGTACTGCATCTCGAGAAACTCACTGATTCGATCTTCATCCCAACCAAGCCCGCGCAGATCGTCGCCGCGGCTGCTCTTGTAGAGTTCAATCAGGAAGTCTTCATCCATTTCGTCAACTGGCCGCACTGCGATGGATTCGTCCGCAATTTTCATTGGCGCGATTTTAAACTAATTAGGTCAGAACCGGGAGCGGTAGCGACCGGGTTGCGTCCGATTTTACCCGGTCGCTACCGCTCCCGGTTCTGACTCCATGACGAGGCCCATCAAACATGCGATAATCGGGCCCAAGCTTTCCCGCACAACCAGAAATTCTTACGAGGTACGACATGAAACGTTTCTTTGCTGTCTCGATTATCAGTTTGTTTGCTTTGGCGACACTCGCGTCTGCGCAAGAGCGCCGCTTTACGATTGACGATCTGTTGAAGGTTCGCCGCGTCGGCGACCCGCAAGTCTCGCCCAAGAGTGATTTCGTCGCTTTCACGATTACTGATGTAGACAAGATCGCTAACAAGAGCACCACGCAGATTTATTTGGTGCCGCTCAGTGGCGGAGAGCCGCGCCAGTTGACTAACGA
>DASWQK010000294.1:0-2538 GCA_036403735.1 Pyrinomonadaceae bacterium | reverse complement strand
TGGCCCTCGCGGCGATCGGTCATGACAAGGCAGTTCTCTGCGAGAAGCCGATGGCCATGAACGCTGAGGAAGCAAAACGGATGACTGATGCCGCACGCGACACCGGAGTATTAGCGCTAATCGATCACGAGCTGCGCTTCCTGGCCGGCCGCCTGAAGATGCGCGAACTGCTTCAGCGCGGCGAGATTGGCAAGGTCAAACACGCGTCTGTTATTTTTCGCGCGGATTCGCGAGCCGATCCTAATCGTCCGTGGAACTGGTGGTCGGACAAGACGCAGGGCGGCGGCGCGCTCGGCGCGATTGGCTCGCACGTGATCGACGGATTCCGCTGGCTGCTGGCCACAGAGGTTGACGCAGTCACTTGCAATCTCGCCACTCACGTTCGCGAACGAAAAGATCACGATGGCAGTTCGCGACCAGTAACTTCTGATGATGAAGCAAACTTACTGCTGCGATTCAACGACAGTGAAATGACGGAAGGAGCCACCGCCAACGTTTCGATGTCGATGGTTGAAGCAGGCAATCCCGAGCACCGCCTGGAAGTATTCGGCGAGCGGGGCGCGCTAAGAGTTGAAGGCGACGGCGAGCTGTGGCGCGCGAATGTTGGCGACGGAGATTGGAAAAAAGTCGAAGTCGATCGCGGCGAACTCGCGCCCGGAATGAGTGAGAACGGCTGGGCGCGCGGCTTTACGGTCTTCTCAAAGAAGATCATCGATGCCCTCAGCGCCGGAAGCATAACTGTCGATGGCGCGGCGACGTTCGAAGATGGCTATCGTACGCAGTTAGTTCTGGATGCCTCGCGCAGAGCGGATGAGACTGGTTGCGAGTCAGAACCGCCTGCGGTAGCGGGCGGTTGATCTGGTCAGAAATCCGGCAATTCGTCGCCTTGGCCGAACATGACGTACGCAACTGCAAGTTCAACGCTCTTTTCACTCCAAAGATAGCGATTACTTCCTTTGTCAACCCAAGGAGTTCGATCACTGGTCCAGCAACCGTCCTCACGCATTTTTCGAGTACCGTTCGCTTTAAAAGCATTCAGAGCAGTTGCCGGTCTGCGATCCCCGATCGAGACCACGACATGGACATGGTTCGTTCTGACGCTCAGCGCATGGAGATTCCATTTTCTAATCTCGCATGTTTCTCGCACGGCCTCTTCAACGCACCTGCGTTGCGCTGCATCAAGGATGACGACTTCTCCATTGAGCCGTTCCGCATTGGTTTTTAGCCACGTGATCTCCGGCGGAAGACGCGCCGACCCGTATCGATTTCGAAATCGGTTAACCGATCCCCTGGGGTCTCCATGCAACCAAGTTCCGTAAGAACGAAACGTGATTAGATAGGCCAAGGGAATGTCCGTCTCGTTCCACATAAACGCAAGATCAACCGCCCGCTACCGCAGGCGGTTCTGACTCCCTACTGCTTCGTCGCGGTCTCTGTTCCTGTCTTATCACTTCCGCCGCCGCCCCAGATTCCATCGAGCGATCCATCCGATTGCACCTGAAAGGTAACGAATCCGCAGCGCGTGCCGCCGATGCCGACTGCGATGTTGTCGCCGCGCTTGATCCCGATGCCGTCGGTGTTGTTACTCCAAACAAAGCGATAGAGATTTCCCGCCGGCTCAACTGTCAGGCGCGCCTTGTATTGTTTACCGTCCGGATTTTTTCCCGTCGCGTCGTATTCGCCGGTCAAGCCTGAACCGCTGGTGCGAGCAGCTGATTCAGTGCCCGCGTCGTTCGTACCCCAATAACCCCACTTGCCGTTCAGCGAACCATTGCTCGCAATGTCGTAATCAACGACGCCGCAACCCTTGCCGTTCGCACCATTCGCAAATGCAACCGCGATGATGTTTCCGTTTTGCACGCCCACACCGTCGTATTGCGTCCCCGCGTTCCACTTGAATTGATAGACATCGCCCCGCGTAATAACCTCCAACGTGCCTTTATATTGGCCGCCTTCGGGATTACTGCCGACGACGTTGTATTTTCCGGCTATATCAGGCGCCGGCGCGGTGGATGTGTTCGCACTTGTATTCGTGGTTTTCGGTGAATCGTTTTTAGGGGCAGATGTCGAAGTTGAACTCGTGGTTGATTTGCATCCAAGGACCAAACCAATCAGCAAAACAAACGCAAGAGCACTTCGGTGTTGGGATAGGTTCTTCATCATGATCCTCCAATCGATCAATTGAATAGCGGCGCTTATATAGTTGCATCTGCGGTTTCTTGTCAACGATTTCGTCAATGTCTATAGTTGGCTGCCTGTTTCAATAATGAAAAAACCAAGCAACAAGAAGGTTCATTCCGTTCGCGTCGGCATCGACACGGGCGGAACGTTCACCGACTTTGTCTATCAAGCCGGTCGCGATTTACGAGTCTTCAAAATTGCCTCAACTCCCGATGATCCTTCGCGCGCAATTGCAGAAGGAATCGAGCGCGTCGCTGCCGAAGTCGGTTCGCCGGCCACGATCGAAGTGGTCCATGGCACGACTGTCGGCACGAACGCCCTCTTGCAAAGACGCGGCGCGCGCACCGCGCTGGTGAC
>DASWQK010000293.1:0-6800 GCA_036403735.1 Pyrinomonadaceae bacterium | reverse complement strand
GTCTGCCAAATCATCACGTTGTCATGCGCGATGATCGGAACTCCACGAGCGACGAGCACTTGATTACCACCTGTGTGATCGAGGTGATAGTGACTGTTAACTGCGAACTTGATTGGGAGTTTGGTGAGCGATTGAATCTCGACAATCAATTCTTCGATCGCCACGGGCGTAGAGAAGGTGTCGAAGACGAGCACGCTGTCTTTGCCGATTACAAATCCCGCATTGCCCGAAGCGAGTCCACCCGGCTTGGCGATCGCCGCGTAAACGCCGTCGGCGACTTTGACGATTTGAAAGTCGTCTTCCGCTTTCGGCGCAGCGACAACACGAGACGAACTGACATAGCCCAAGCCGCTCATCCCACAGAGTGTTATCGCGATAAGTAATGCACAAGCAAGTTTGGTTTTTGTCTCTCGCACGCTGAAAGACCTTTTACAGTTTTGCCAGACAGGATGAACAAGATTTACCCGATTACCACAAAACGAACTTTTACTAATTGGCTATTCTTAATCGTGTTCATCTGATAAATCCTATCCATCACCCCGTTCAGACCTTCGCCAATATCGCCATCCATCTCGCCCATGCATCATCGTGAGCTTTGCGATTGGCCTTATACATCGTCTGATCGTTCGCAGCTTTTTTCACTGCCGCCTCATCTGCGCCGGCTGCGGCCGCGGCAGGTGGCGGATTGTTTGGCTCGCCCGCCCGCATGAATCCGTGACCAGCGCCCGCATAGATCACCGGCTCGTAGGACTTCTTCAATACCGACTTCATGGTATTGGCGGTTGGAGGAAGCGTCGCGTTAATCCGCATGTCATTCTCGGCATAAAACCCGTAAACGGGCGCGCCGATTTTCGCGAGAGCTGCTGTGTCGACCGTATACGGTTGGTCCTGCGCGTTATCGCTCGGCGCCTGTCCATAGAAAACGAACGCCGCTTTCAGAGTTGGCCGGCGCGTGGCAAAGAAAAAGGTTGTGGTTCCTCCCCAGCAGAAACCACCGGCGACAACTTTGCCGTTCGCCGCCGGCAGCTTCGAAACGTAATCAGCGACAGCATTCAAATCACCGGCAATCTGATCGGGCGGCAAGGCGCGAATCGCCTGACCAACCGCATTGTTTCCCTGAGTGGCAACGTCGGCAGTCCCGCCCTTGTTCGGTCCCATGCCTGACAACAAGTCCGGAGCGATAGCGATGTATCCGGCCTCGGCCAATTCATCCGTCATCTGCTGCACCCAATCACTCATCCCGAAGATCTCATGAATCACGACTACGGCGGTCGCTTTCTTATTCACCTCTGGATAGACGATGAAACTGTTGACTTCGCGGTCACCGTTCTTCACTTTCACCCATTCGTGATGACGCGGAGACTTGGCGAGTTTGGCCTTGGCCCAATCCTGCGTGATCTCGCTTTCGGCAGTCGGATCGGCGTTCATGTCCATGTGGTGATGTGACATGTCCTGCGCGGTTGCGGTTCCGATCGCGCAAAACAGAAAGCCAATGGCGATGGCAATCAAGGCCTGCGCTTTCCTGACGGCCTGATGACAACTATTCAAATGAATTTTCATTCGACTCCTCCGCGTTACCTGTTCATAGATTTGAGACTCTAAATATCACAATCATCGGCCGTATGCGAGCTACGAGATAACGAAGGCGCGTCATAAAGGCGTTGCTGACCTAAGTGCTGATTAGTCCGGCGGACGCGGTCTCATTAACACCTCGCTTCCTGAAGCGAGGTGTCCTCAGCGCACTCAAATCTGCTAACCGTTTCAACGGTTTCCAATTTGAAAGCCGTTGAAACGGCTGATAGCAAACGCGCTTGGTGTGTCACCTCGCTCAAGCGAGGTGTGAATGAGAATTCATCAGCGCGGCTCAGGTTAGCCACACCACCTTAGGACACTGACACTAAAGACCAAAATAAAAAGGCGATGCCGCTGACCGCAGTCAACGACATCGCAAAGAAAAAGCCGCGACCATTTCGATCGCGGCTAATTTGGAGTACGGCGGCTTGACGCCGCTTTTCTTCAGAGCGAACCAACCACACTCGCTTCAACGGGTAGGTTGGTTCCAACTACAAGCATAGGTCTCACGGTCCACGATGGAAAGCGCCGCCGGTGAAGTAACTCTGCCAATTGCGGAAGCCTTCATCGTAGCCACGCAAAAACCCGTCGCGATACGCCTGCTGATAAATCGCGCGCTGCCCAAAGATCTGGTTAAAGCCCCCCACCGCGCCCCGGTAGAAGTGCGAGCGTTCGGGATCATAATTCTGGCCACGCCGAGCATCGTTTGCGCCGGTGCGTAACCCGTCCTCATAACCTTGATCGTAGGCGCTCAGACCCCGCGAGTAACCACCATAGTTCCCCGGATCGTAGACAAGCGTATAAAAATCATAATCAGTTACATCGTAGATTGGGTAACCATTGCGACGGTAGTAATCCCTCCCGTGCCGGCCATTGTGATCACGATCGCGATACCGGTCGCGATCACGGTCACGATCCTTGTCCTTGTCCTTGTCCTTGTCCTTGTCCTTATCCCGGCCTCGGTCACCTAGGCGATCTTTATCGCGATCGCGATCGCGGCCCCGATCACCACCACGATCTTTGTCTTTGTCGCGATCTTTGTCTTTGTCCCGATCCTTGCCCTTGTCGCCGCTCTTATCGCCGCTACGATCCTTGTCTCTACTTCGATCACGTCCGCTATCCGAAGTGCGAACGCCCCCGGATGAACTAGTGTCAATGGCGCGATCCCTGCGGTTATCACTACCGTTGCCGTCGGTGCTGCGGCGCACGGGCGCTGAACTGTTATCACCCGACGATCGGCGTTCAGATCCGCCACTGCGGCTGCCGCTGTCGCTTCGATTTCCGCGACTTGAATCATCGCGGCGGGATTGGTCCCGGCGGCTACCGCTATCGTTGTTGCGACTTCCACTGTCGTTGTTGCGACTGCCGCTATCATTACTGCGGCTGCCGCTGTCGTTGTTGCGACTTGGTTCGCTCGGCGTACTCGGCGCAGGCGCACTCGGCGGGGGAGCCGGCGGCGGCGAACTCGGTTGCACGCTCGGAGGGCTCGCAGGTTCAGGCCGGGTCATTTCCGGCTTAACATCCTGGGCTTTGGTAATCGCCGCCGACGCGCAGATCAACGCGGCGAAAGTCAGCGATAAAGCTCCCACCTTGATCTTTTGAAATTCTATTTTCATTTCTTCTCCTCCTTCTTGAAGGACGTAGTGAACCGAAAGGGCGTTAACGGGAAGAGTTGAAGTTTGCTGGAGGGATTATACGCCCGATCCGAGGCTAAGCAAGCACCGGGTTCAATGATGCGGCGATATTATTTTTGCCACTGGGGATCTCGATCGAGAATGTTCGTTGTGCGATCGGTGACACTTGCCGGCGGCTCGCGAACTGCCGCGGTGGTGAGTTCAGGATCGTAGCGGGAGGCGTTTGCCGGTTCGGGATCAATTCTAAGCGGGACCTGTTCCGGCGATTCGATCTCTTTTTGGGCCCGGGCTTTTATGCTCAGCCCCGCGATGATATGGCCCACGCCCGACAGCACCGGAACTAATCCGATGATCCATATCAGACGCACAACCGATTCAATATCAAACGGGACTTTGTTTATGACATCGGGATCCAGTTTCAGGACGATGCCGTGAGCAAGGAAATAAAGAAAGATCGAAAGACCAGTACCCCAGAAGAATTTGATCGTTCCCCTCGTAATGTGACGTTCGCGTCGTTCTTCGGCAGTTTTTTCTCTACGTATCCGCCGCTTGAAACGCTCTTTCGCCGCACTGCGCGCAATCTCTGCATTCATCTTCTCCATCGCGCGCGAAACCTCGTCGGTAACATGGGCGATCTTGATGTTGCTCATGATCTCTTTGACCTTGGCTGGCACGCCGTCGGTCTTCGAGATCACGTCGCCCAGGCTCACAGCCTTGCCGACAACTTTCAAATTAGTGCCGCACGAACGGCAGTAATGTTGGCCTTCGGCCGAATCGTTTCCGCATTGCGGACAGAACATGATGCCGTAACCTCGCTGACCTATTATTGTTTGGTTTCCCTTGAGAGCAAAGCCAAACCGAATTACGGTTTTTCGTCGTCTGTTGTTTCGCCAAAAAACAAAATGCCGCGAGTTTCCTCGCGGCACTTGGTCTGTTTTAGAGGCGGGCCAACGCCCGCTGTCATCGACCAGCACGCTTATGACCTAAACCCGTCGCTGTACCCTCTCAAAAAACCCGAGCGGTAAACCTCTCCGAAGTTCCCATAACCGGCTTCCTGGTAGTAATGCGATCGTTGTGGATTAAAGGTCTTACGATCCTTCGCATCATGGCTACCCGTCCTCACTCCATCTTCGTGTCCCTGATTGAAAGCCGCGTCGGAGCTATTGAACACGTAGTGTCCGTAACGGCTGTAGTAATCAAAGTACGGATCGTAGCCCCAACCCCACGGCCGGTAACCAAACCACGGACGATAGACGGGCTGGCGCACTATGATCACTCGACGCTGTGCCTGTGCGGTCGTGGCCGAAAAGAGCGCGATGACACCGGGGAGAACCAGCAACATCAAAACTAATGAACCTAACTTACGTAAGTATTTTCCTTTCATGATATGAACCCTCCTTGTTCCCTATTATTTAGACGCAAGACAAACGCCGTGCGTTTAAGATAGCGAATAGAGAACTCATGCCAATCACTTTGCGATCAAGTTGCAAAGAAAAGCCGCGACTGGAAAGCCGCGGCTCTTGGCTCTTTGCCCTTCGCTCTTTGCGCGCCTTAGTACCGGCGATAGTGACGATGGCGCTTGCGAATCTTGTAAGTGTAAAGCGCGCCACTCCCCGCGCCGGCGAGCGATCCAATCGCTGCGCCTTTCTTACCCGCTGCCAAGCCACCAATTGCCGCACCTCCGAGGGTGGTTCCGGCGACTGTTAACTTGTCACGATGCTTCTGCCAGAACGTCCTGCGGTGACGGTGATAACGCGTGCGTACGGTTGTCTGCGCGAAGGTGTTCGACGTCGGCGCGAACGTGAATGCTCCGAATATCAGCACACTCAATAACAGAATTGATAGGACTCTTTTCATACTCTCCTCCGTTCTAAATCGGGCCAAAACCCGCTTGATTTATTCCGTTCACGCCTGCTTTCGCGGGAGAGTCGGCGCAATGGAAATATGAAGTGCATCTGTTGTGCCAGCCTCTTGACGCTCAGGGCGTGCAATGAACCCCTTCTCTGAGGACGAATCGATCAGTGTGCGGCAAGTAGTGGTGGTTTTGGGAGTGTCTCATTCACACCGTGGCTTCAGCCCGGTGGTCAGCACTGGTTTTGGATATGAAGAAACAGCTTCAACGGTTTTCTTTCGTAGTTTGTAGGAAAGCCGTTGAAACGGCTGCTTGGGTCGCACCTGGTCTGCCGACCACCGGGCTAAAGCCGCGGTGTGAATGAAGGGCAAACTGCACCAGTACCTGAGCGGCTTCCGCGAAGTAATCAGCGCCGGCTGATCAATCAAGCGACAACAAAGACCGTGTTAGAATCGCGACGAAATGGCCAGGGTCTCAGCAAAACCTTATTCGACGGTCGCGCGAAATGGCGAAGTACTTCCGCCTCCACTCAAATGGGCCGGCGGTAAGCGTTGGCAACTTCCTCATTTAAGAAAATATTGGGAGCGGGAGAGTCATCGGCGCCTCGTGGAACCGTTTTGCGGCGGTCTCGCGGTCACTCTCGGCCTCAAGCCTGAGCGCGCGTTACTCAACGACGTCAATCCTCATCTTTTTAATTTTTATTGCTGGCTGCAGCGTGGACTGAGAATTACGATCGACTTGAAGTACGAGAAAGCGATCTTTTATCGCCATCGTTCACGCTTCAACGAACTGCTGCACAAAGGAACGCCGACGACCAAAGAGGCAGCTTCACTCTTCTATTATTTGAATCGCACCGCCTACAACGGCCTGTGCCGTTTCAATCGCAGCGGCGAATTCAATGTGCCGTTTGGAAAGTACCGCACGATCAACTACAAGCGCGACTTCGCCGCTTACAAATCCGCGTTCGCGAATTGGCAGTTTTCCAACCTGCGATTCGACCGCCTGAGGCTGAGGTCCGATGATTTTGTCTACGCTGATCCGCCCTATGACGTCGAGTTCACTCAATATTCACAGGGTGGTTTTGGCTGGGAGGATCAAGTTCGCACCGCTGAGCTGCTCGCGAAACACGTTGGCCCCGTAATCCTCTCAAACCAGGCCACACCACGGATCATCAAACTGTACCGGGGGCTCGGTTACAAACTCATCAAATTAGACGCGCCCCGCCGAATCAGTTGCACCGGCGATCGGAGTCACGCAAAGGAAGTCGTGGCGTTGCGGAATCTGGATTGAGTGTGCAGCCTGAAAGGCTGCGAGATAGTAGCCGGCGGTTGGGGCGAAGCGTAAACGACCGGATCCTATCGAAAAGGGTATCCGCACCCTGAAGGGGTGCGATAAGGCTCCCAGAAGTTCCTTTCAACTGTCAGCCAATCGCTGCGTCAATCGTTCGGCTCAAGTGACGGCCATCACCACAAAGCTCACTTGTCGAGCAAAACTATCACTTGGAGTGCTGGCACTGCCATTGCATAATGGCTAGAGTCCAACGCATTAAAAACACGATTGATTAGCCTTTCAGAGACTGGAGATCGCATGAAGAAAATTTCCTGTTTATTGACCCTCTTATTGATCCTTGCGCCTATCGCGCAGGCGCTCGACCTGGGTCATGAAGCAGTTTGGATGTTGCAATTAACCATCGAGCAACTGAATCCAGTGGCGGGCAAAGCTCCTTCCGAAGCGACCGGTTA
>DASWQK010000292.1:0-6036 GCA_036403735.1 Pyrinomonadaceae bacterium | reverse complement strand
ACGCGCCGTGGATGCCCGAGGTGATGGGCTTCAGTGATTTTGCCGGCCAGCGATTGCTCGAGATCGGCTGCGGCATGGGCACGGATCTTTTGCAGTTTGCTCGGAGCGGAGCGCAGGTGACTGGCGTCGATCTCACGCCGCGCTCGATCGAGATTTCCCGACATCATCTTTCGCTTTATGGGCACAACGGCGAGTTCGCGTTTGCCGATTGCGAACGGCTGCCATTCGCTGATGAAAGCTTTGACGTCGCATATTCCAATGGCGTGCTACATCACACTCCGGACACCGCCGGTGCGGTGCGCGAGCTTCATCGCGTCCTGCGAGTTGGAGGACAGGCGCGCGTCATGCTGTATCATCGCGGCTCCTGGGCCTACTGGAGTCAGGTGATCGTTCGCTACGGACTCATGCGTGGTGAATTCCTGCGCGGCAAATCGGCGGCGGATATCATGAGCAAGTACGTGGAATTTAATGAAGGCGGCGGCCGGCCGCTGGTGAAGGTTTACAGCCGCCGCGAGGCGCGTGAATTGTTCTCAATGTTCCGTGAAGTTAAGGTGCAGGTCGAGCAACTGATCGGGTCTGAGCTTTATCTGCTGGGACGATTAATTCCAGAACAAATGTTCCGCCGATTACAAACAAGCGTCGGGTGGAACGTGATCATCTCGGCGCGAAAATGAGGTTTGGGAGCGCGTCACAAATTGTTGCGAGAACTTTCCCTGTTCCGTTAAGATATGATTCACATGATTGGAGATAAAGAATTACACAGTCTACTGGACCTGCCGGCCGAGGAGCGGCTGAAACTCGCGCGAATCTTAATTGAAAGCGCGGCCGAAGATGCGCGAGGCGACTCGTCTAATCAAAACGGTGGTGCAAAGATCGTCAGCACGAATAGTTGGCTTTCACTGGCAGGTCGGTATGCGGGCGGCCCGAGCGACACCTCGGAGCAGGCTGAAACAATTCTTGAAACCGAGGTCGATAAGTTGAGTGGTCTGAGCGTGCGCTGATGTCCCTCATCCTCGATACCAGCTTTCTCTACGCATTTCTCAATCGAACGGACCAAAATCACGAGCGCGTTCGACACTTCGCCATGTTTCGGCCGTCGCATTGCGACGCGTTTGAACTCCTACCCTAAGTGCCGAATCGAACTCAAATCACGCAACGCGTGCTCGTCATTCTATTCATCATCGCGCTCGCCTTTTCTGTTCGCGCCTTAACAGCTAATTTCATTCGCGCGCATCTTGACGATCCGGGTTGGTTTCCTTTCGGCATCTATGCGGCCTTCGACGCTTCCGCACGGGATTGGCTTGATGGCCGCGCGCCGATCTTTTGGATCGACGATTCGACCCGAACAGACAAAGCGATTTACGCGCCCGGTTATCCGCTTTGGTTGGCGTTTCTTTACAAGACAACTGGTTCACGATCGCCGCAGACGGCTCAGAACGTTCAGTGGGTGATCGATTCGTTCGCGGTGCTTCTGATTATCGGTGTCGGCGTGACGGCATTTGATTGGCGCGTTGGCTTATGCGCTGGAGGATTGGCCGCGCTCTGGCCATTGCTCGCGACCTACGGCGCGGTGCCGTTGGCGGACGCACCGACGAGCTGGATCATAGTTGGAGCGACGTGGATGTTGCTCCTCGCGGCAAAAAAGAAAAGCCTGGTTTGGGCGTTAGGGGCGGGCGCGTTGCTCGGCGTTTCGTGCTGGCTGCGAGCGAACGCCGTGTTGCTGGTTTTCTTTTGGGCCGCCGCGATTTTCGTTTTTGTGAAAGCGACCTGGTCTCGTCGCGTTACGTTGGCTGCTGCAGTGATTGCGTCAGCATTGTGTGTCATCGCGCCGATCATTGTGCGCAATGCCCTGGTCTTCCACGCGTTCGTTCCGACGGGCCTCGGCGCCGGAACCAATTTATTGGAAGGAATTGGCGAAACGGAGAGAGGAATGACGGAGTTCGGCGCTCCGGCGAATGATCGCGACGTAGTCGAACAGGAACGCACGGCCTTAAACGCTTCGCAAGTCGCTGGTTTCGATCTCTATTATCCCGACGGCATTCAACGCGATCGCGCGCGTACCCGCAGAGCTTTGGCAATCATCGCGCGCCATCCATTCTGGTATGCAGGTACCGTCGTGCGCCGAATGGCCAGCGTCTTAAAATATGCGGGTCAGCCGAACGGCATTTACGGCAGCGCCGGGATCAACGTCACGAGCAGGAAAAGTTTGCCGCCGCAGTCGCAGGGACGCGTGATTTCGTTCCTGGTTAATGTGTTGGGAATGGCGCAGAGCGTCTTGCGTTACCTGCTGCTGCCGTTGATGCTCGTGGGAATTTACTTCGCAGTGCGGCGCGACGGGCGATGTTCCGGCCTGATGCTTACCACGATCTTTTACTACCTCGTGGTTGGATCGTTGATGCACACTCACATTCGTTATGGACTGCCGATGCATGCGTTGCTAACGATTTTTGCGGCGGTGAGTTTGACTAAAATAGCGGCGATGGTCAGCGAGAGAATAAGTCGGCGGCGGACCTTGCGAGCCGGTATTTAAAGCGCGGCTTCTTTTGTCAGCAGTTCGTGCAGGTACTCGTTCAAAGTGCCCAAAGTCGAAAAGGGACTCTTCTCTTTTGACAGCAGATTGTCGTCGGCGATCGTGATGTCGGTGCCGAATTCAGCGTTGATCTTTTCCTCGACTTCCATAATCAAGGTCACGAAATCCAGCGATTCCAGCTTTCCCGTCGCCCCGTAAAGTGGTGCATCGAGAGACTTTTCGATCTGCACGCCTTTCGGCAATTGCTCGTTCAATTCGTCAACCGCTGCAAATACTGCTTTCGAAATTCGTTCGTCGCCTGGCATCCCGGTTCCTTTCGATGCGGAGGATTCTAACGTAGCCCCTCGCGAGATCAAAGAACGGCCGCATCACATAGGGCACTGTAAGTAACTTGTGGTAGCGATGGCCTCGCTGTTATACTGCGTTCGCTCGCCTCGTTGGGCAACCGGCCCGACTGAACGCTTCGCAACTTTCAATTCAGGCTGTGAATAGGTGAGCTAAGATTTTTGAAGCCGGCAGATCGCCGGCATTACAGGAACCGCAACCAGGTTTCAGAGCGCGTTTAAGTTAGAACGCCCCGCTCCCTGGCGATGTCCAAGCGACAGTCACGCGGTCAATGGAGTTCCTTTTTGAATCAGGCTTGTATCCATCTGTTCTCACAGATGGTTTCCAAAAATCACGCGGGTGATCTCGATCTGTTTGATCGAGGCCGAACGCGTCGCCACTCGCTTTCGCTGGTGGCATCCGCAAATCAACTGCCGGCACATTCTGCCGGCAACTTCCAACAACAGAGTGAGCAGAAATCGCGAGCCCAGATGCTCGCGAACCGCACGCTGATGTGTGCGCTCCGAATCAACAGAAAGAATATCAATGTCAAGAGAGTTAATTGTTAGTGTGAATGGTCGTGAGAAGAAGATCGCGATCGTGGAAAATGAAAGAGTCACTGAGTTCTACATTGAACGCGGTGAACAAAACCAGGGCATCGTCGGCAATATTTACAAAGGCCGTGTGATGCGCGTCTTGCCGGGAATGCAGTCGGCGTTTGTCGATATTGGATTGGATCGCGACGCGTTCCTGTACGTTACGGATTTCTTTGACGAAGAAGCCGAGTTCGAACGCATCGTCGTCGATAAATCAAAGAAGGGCGACGCGGAAGGCGCCGCGCGCGCCGCCGCCGAACACATCGAAATCGGCCGCGTTCAGCGCGAGCAACAGGTCGAAGCGACTCACGAACGTGCCGAGCCCTTGCGTGAAGTCGAGCCCGAGGCAATCGTAGCCGAAGAGAAATCCGATGAAGCTGCCGAAGAAAGCGGCCCGCGACGTCGCGGACGGCGTGGTGGACGCGGTCGCGGCCGGGCGACGAAAACCGCACCCGCAGACACCGAAGAGCGCAGCATCATCCCGACGCAAGCTGAGCCGATCGATACTCCGTTCGTAGTCGGCGGAGTGTCGTTCGAACGCGTCAGCGACGACGAAGAGCGCGCCATGAATGGTGAAATGTTCAAAGATGCGCGATTACAGGAACGGATCACGGACGCGGTTCACGCGGTCGAATTCGATCTTGAAGATGTACCGAGCGCGCCGGTTGGCTCGTTGTTGTCCGAGGGACTAGGTGAAGGCGGAGACTTTCAGCGGGTGGCCGACGACGAAGAAAACGCACCGCCGGCGGCGCGCCGCACTCCGAAAATCGAAGCTGCTCACGTGGACCATTTCGAGGACGAAGTTGCTCATGAGAACTCACGTAGTGTTTCGTTCCAGCGAGTAAGCGATGATGAGCAAGGGCAAGCGCCGGCAGAGCCAGCCAGGGAATTACCTTTGCCGGCCCCTCCAAAGAAAGAGACGACTGCCGAGCGTCGCCGTAAGAAAACGGGCGTGATTGGCCGTTTGTTCAAATCGAAAAAAGCCGAGGACGATGAAAACGCAGGCGAGAGCGAGGCGTCACCTGAAAAAACTTCAGAGGCGCTGCCCGATTCAGAAGCGAGCATTACTACCGGCCGTCCGCACGAAGAATTAGCGACACGTCGCGGTGGCCGCCGCCGGCGCCGCCCGCCTGCAAAGAAACCGCTGGGCGAAGGCGAGACTGACGGATCGAACGGTGTAGACGAGCACGCAGAAGATGAACATTCAGACGAACCGGTTGAAGCCCAGGCGCCTGAGGCCGTTGAAGAGCCGGTTATGGTTTCGGAAGAATCTTCCGAACCCGTAGAGTCGAATGACGCTGCGCCAGGCCAGCGGCGCCCGCCAGCTCGCGGACGCGGTCGCCGGCCGACCCGGCATGATCGGGTGCAGCCGACGATTACGGACTTGCTGCGCGAGGGCCAGGAGATCCTGGTTCAGATCGCCAAAGAGCCGATCGCCAAAAAGGGCGCGCGCATTACCTCGCACATTGCGCTGCCCGGCCGGTTTCTGGTCTACATGCCGACGGTCGAGCATCTCGGCGTGTCGCGTAAGATCGATTCAGATTCTGAACGCGCCCGCCTGCGCAAGCTAATCCAGAAAATTCACGCGGACGAAAAATCTCCCTCGGGCGGTTTCATTGTGCGCACCGCGGGCACCGGAGCCAGTGAAGCGGATCTGCGCGCCGACGCGCAGTACCTGCTGCGCACCTGGCAAGACATGCGCAAGAACGCGGAAAAAGTGAAAGCGCCGGCCCTTGTGCATCGCGATCTCGATCTGGTACAGAGAATCCTGCGCGATCAGTTGTCGGAAGACTTCACCGCGATTCGCATCGATTCGGAAGACGAATATCAACGCGTGGTCGAGTTCGTGAACCGCATGCAGCCGCGCATGGTCAAAAAGGTGAAGCTCTATACGCGCGACGCCCCGATTCTGGAAGCTTACGGCGTACAAGCTGAAATCGATAAAGCGATCAAGCCGCGCGTCTGGCTCAAATCCGGCGGTTATCTCGTTATCAATCAAACCGAAGCGCTCGTGTCCATAGACGTGAATACCGGAAAATTCGTGGGCCGTGGCGCGACGCGTTTGGAAGACACGATCACGCGCACTAACATGGAAGCCGTGGAAGAAATCGCTCGGCAAATTCGCCTGCGCGATCTGGGCGGCATCATCGTGCTGGATTTGATCGACATGGAAGAGCGCCGCAATCGTCAGCGAGTGATGGGGACGTTGCAAGACGCTTTGCACTACGACAAGTCACCGACAAAGGTACTTTCATTCAATGACTTTGGCTTGGTGATCATGACCCGCAAGCGCGTGAAGCAGTCGCTTGAACGCACGTTGTGCACGCCGTGTCAGTATTGCCAGGGCGCGGGGTTGGTGAAATCGCCGCAGACTATCTGTTATGAGATCCTGGAGCAGTCACGCCGCCTGGCGCGTGAAGGCGAAGGTTCGCGGCAGGCAATGCTGCGGGTAAATCCGGAAGTAGCGAAAGCTTTGCGCGGCCCAGAGCGGGACGTGCTTAACGAGATCGAAGATTATCTCGGTTCGCTGGACATCAACAGCGATCCATTGATCTTTCAAGAGCAATTTGATTTCGCGTTTGTGTA
>DASWQK010000291.1:0-4813 GCA_036403735.1 Pyrinomonadaceae bacterium | reverse complement strand
CGGAGACTGTGCCGGCGCCGGCGCCGTGCAAGGCCCCACGTTCGGAGAATAAATGTATTGCGGCGCGGCGTCGTACCCATAGTCGGGAAGCGCGGGGCTCGGCGTTGGACTGCCGATTCCAGAGCCCGAGGGGCCGACGGTAGCGCTGCCATTGCCCGGGAAGGTTTCCACCTTGCCACGATACGTTTGCCAGACAAGGGGGCCACTCTGGTCGCCAAATTTCTTGCCCTGATCCGGCATGTCGCGGGTACTAGCGGCGCCAGTTTGATTCACCGCCGGCCAGTTCAGGGCGATGAATTCTTGCCAGGCAAACGCCGCGGCTTGCTGGATGGTGGCTTTTGGCGCTCCCCCGCCTGACGGGTTTAACTCATTCGGTACGTCGTAATTAATATTGATCGTTATCGAGCCGGCTGGCGGCGCTTCTGCACCAAGCTGTCGGGCAGTTTCGGGCGCAGGCTTAGTAGCGCAGGCGAGAAGCCAGATAAGAAAAAGGTTGACAGCAACAACGGCGATGAAAGTGACGGTTCGTTTTTTCATTAGAGTCCTCCTCTGGTGCTTGGCCTATGAATTCAGAGGCCTGCCTTCACCTAGCTCGCCCAAATCGCTTGGAACCGATACCGGCTGCGGATCGAGACCCGCGAAAGCGTTTCTCAGGCCCGATACAAACGGGCGCGTCAGAAACCTAACTATCGATGCAATAAAGAGAAACGCTGGACTGCGACAAGAGCTGCAAAGTGGGCGGACTCTATCACGCGATCGCAAAGATTGACAAGAAGTTCTTGGGCTGCGGAACTATTTCTGTTCCGGAAACTTGAAGCCGATGTAAGTTCCCGAGCTGATGCCCATCAATCCCAATAACGTCGTGCTGAATTCCGGCATCGCCAGACTGTTGTAAACCGCGGACAGGAAAATAATGCCCAACACGATCGTCCAGGCGAAAATCTGAAAGCGGTGGAAGCTGTATCCACTGCCGTCCCGGAGAATGTCGCGCAGCAGACCCTGACTGTGACCTGCCGTCGAGGGCGGGACGATGCCTTGAAGCTGCTGATTAACTTGTGCGAGGCGCATGCGACTGTCCTGTAGTTGCCTGTTCAGGCTGTCCCGGTTGGCCGTATCCTCGGTGGTTAACGCGGGCTTGGAGTTGACTGCGCCGAGCTGGGACTGAAATTCGGGGATGCCCTGTTCGAGCGACTGCTTCTCCGCCGTGAGATCCCGCAGTTGACCAGCCTGTGCGGTGTCTTTTCCCGAATCAATTAAAGCTTCTCCCAACGCAGTGCCGGCGCTGATTCCCATCAATCCCAAAAGCGAGGGCGTGATGGTGTCGAGTGCGGAGGTGACCAACCAGATCACCACATACGAGACGTAAACCAGAAAGAACCAGAAGGCCATCTGCGTCCGACCGAGGTTGTACGGCCTGAGCTTTCCGGGAACTGCCGTCCCTGCCTCGCGGATCAGATTGGTGGTACGCGCCAACCAGATAAATAGGACCAGGGTAAACGCGATGATGAGCAAACCAATCACGCCGTACGGCGGTGAAATCACCGTAAGCGGGAGAGGATTGCTTTGATCAAAGACGCTATCGAACGGCGATTCAGTCTCAAGACCGACGGTAAAAGTGACGGGATGGCTTAACCCGTGTGGCGCACCTAATAGATCAATCCAAAGATGTTTATTCTCCGGCGTGATCAGCAAATGAAAACTGAGCCGCCGGCTATCCGGATGAAGTTCGTTCGGATAACCACCACGGACTGCCCGGCCGTTAAGGAAGGGGACGAGCTTCGTTGCATCATGCGTGGCCGCCCATTCCGAAAAGTTTGCCACTTCAACTTTAATGATGGAGTCGAGTTCCAGGTGGCCTTCAATCCCCGTGACTTTGGGACGCGTTGCCACTGTCACCGCCGCAGGACTTGGAGAAGTTACCGGCGCTGGAGAACCATTGTTCGCTGGCGTTGGGGTCGATGTCTGCGCCCGTGATTGAACGACAAAAGAGATCGCTATCGCTGAAAACGTCAAGACAGCGATTGATAGTCGGGTAGCTTTCTTCATCGGATCACTCCTGCGATATTTTCGAGCTTTGAATAATTCAACCGCGTCGTATAATCATTGCATGCAAAATAATCGAGAGGACGCAAGCGACAACTCAAACGATCAAGTCGATGAGACCGGCGACGTGAGCCAGCCTGATGAGACGGACGAATCCGAAACAGATCCGGACGCTGGATCCAAACGCGGCGAACGTCCTGATAATCTTCGTCGTCGCTCAGAATGGTTTCAAAAACGACACGGCGGCGGATGAGTTTTATCCGAACACCAATGCGGCGCCGTCACTTCGAAAAACCTACTTCATATTCAGCCGCCAGATGCTTCTGCCATACGTCGCGGCAAACAGCGTCGCCTCTTTGAGGTGATAGACCAAATCAATCACCATCGCATTCGGTAGATTCTTCGTTAGGTTGCTCCAACCGCCGGTGGCCGTATCGAGGACAAAGACGCCGGCATCATTGCCCGCGTACACCTTATTAAGATCGTCCGGCCTAATCATCACCACGTGATGCGGCACGTCCGGCAGCTGGCCCTTATCAACATCTTCCCAGGTATCGCCGCCATCCTTTGATCGAAACACATGCGGGTGTCCAAAGTTAGCCACGGCGACGTAGAGAAGTTTTGCGTCTTTCGGGTGCGACTCGACGCGCGTGATCGTGTGACCTGGCAAAATAGAACTCGATATGTTGGCGCTCCAGGTATCTCCGCCGTCGACGCTTCTGAACAATCCGCCGTTCTCAGTTCCTACATAAACTCGTTTGGAATTCGCGGCGGCAATCTCAATTGCGGAGATGGCGCCGCCATCGAGACTCGGTGAAACGTGTTGCCAACTGTTGGCGTCATTTTTCGTGCGCCAGACGCGGGTTGACCCGGTGAACAGAGTATTCGCGTCGTTGGGATCCATCGTGATGTAACACATCCAGACTGAGTTTTGTTCGTCGGTTGATGCCGGCGGCGAGACGTCCGCGGGGCGTTTATCCAGCCCGTGATAACGTTGGATGAGAAGGTTGTACGCTGAAGTGAAAACGTGGCCGGCATCGTCTGGATCGAAGACGTTCCAACCGCCATCGCCAGTATCTATGGGGAAGAAACTACCGGCGAGTCCGGTCTTGGTAGCCACAGTTCCGTTGTCCTGTGCGCCACCGCCAAACACGAGTGGATCGGTTTGGGCCACGTCCATGTCATAGAACATCGTGACGGCGAGTCCTTTGCTGCGATTGGTCCAGGAGTTGCCGCCGTCTTCACTTACGTCCAGTCCGCCGTCGTTCGGATCGTAAACTCGGCCTTCGGCTTTGGCCGGCATCACCAGACAGTGGTGATCGGCGTGCGCATAGGCCGGCGCGCCCAGGTCTGCGTCCCATCGTGTGATCTTTTTCCATGTCCGGCCGCCGTCAGTCGTGCGATGTAAATCGACGCCGCCGCAGATCACGTAATCGGGATTCGCCGGATGGACCACGATCGTATTGCCGTAAGAGATTTGTCCTTCATCTTTGAAATACGTTCCCTGAATGCTCTTCCAACTGTCTCCGCCGTTCGTGCTGCGAAAAACGCCCAACAGAAGATCTTTGTCGCCGCTGGCCTCATTTTTCGCGAAGGCATAGAGGACATCAGGATTCGAAGCACTAATGGCCAGACTCGTGCGGCCAAAGTGGGCCGATTCCGGCAGACCTTTCTTCAAATGCTCCCACTTCTTTCCGCCGTCAGTGGTTCGCCAAATGCCGCTGCGCGATCCCTGTTCGGTGAAGGTCGCATAGATCCGGCCTTTGGTTGTCGGGTGAAAGACGATCGAGTGACACCAGTAGTTCTGGCTCGAAACAAACGTCTGCCGTTTCCAGGTGATGCCCGCATTGGTCGAAACAAACATTCCGCCAAAGTCTTTTCCGTTTGAGCTGACTTCCGCTAATCCGACGCCGCCGATCAGGACATGTTTCGAATCGAAAGGATCGACCCGGATCGCGCCGATGCGTTTCGGGACGAGTTGTCTTTCGCTCGAGGCGATCAACTGCCATGTTTTTCCCGCGTCGCTGCTCTTGTATAAACCGGCGCCCGGATACGAATCCGAAGAAAGATTTGCCTCACCAGTGCCGCAGTAAATCGTGTCGGGATTTTTCTGATCGATGCCGAGCGAGCCGATGTTCAGAATGTCCTGATCGCTCCAACATGACTGCCAGGTCTGGCCGGCGTCGTTGCTGCGCCAGACTCCGCCACCGGCTGAGCCGGCCCAGATGCGTTCAGGATGATCGGGATGACAAACCAGCGAAGTGATTCGCCCGCCGATGTTCGTTGGGCCAACACACTCCCAGGAAGACCCGACGGTGGTTACCGGCGGCAAAGACTTCGCCGCGCGCTCGCGTTCGCGAATCAACGTGTGTACTGGCGCTTCACGAACCGGCCACGCGCTGCGTGCCTGAAACCATCGGCCCCGCGCTTTGTGATGCGACAGGCGCACGGTTGCGCCGTGGTGTTTGGGCCGCGCACTTGCCGTCTGTTCGGTTGACGCCGAAGGCCTGGACTTAATTGCTTTGCTCGGTTTGGTTTTCTTCGGCATCGGATTCCCTCTCTGACGCGGCTGGTTTTTTATGAGGTGCGGCAGAAGCTAACCGATCTGGCGACGGAGGTCAACAATTTCTGCAAGTATTTACGCAAGTTGCTTTAAGGCTTGCAGAAGTCTTAATACTCTGGATTTTGAGAGAGGTCGAGGCGACCGTGTCCGAAGTCTGACCGGTAGCGAGGGGCCAGGCAACTTGGGCCGCGCCTTTTTCTTACGCGC
>DASWQK010000290.1:0-4421 GCA_036403735.1 Pyrinomonadaceae bacterium | reverse complement strand
CCAGAGCACCAGCATGCCGCCGACAGCAAAGACCTTATGTTGGCGTTCGCGCAGATTTCCAAACATCACGCCCAGCAGAATCGCGAGTACGATCAAGCTTCCGACGCCGAAGATTAGCTCGTGAGGGAATCCTGCGAGATTCGATACCAACAGAGTCCTGGCAGCATTGGTTAGCTCTTTGCTGATGCCGCTGGCCGCTCCAAAGATCAGTAACGTAACAAACGCGACCACCAACGAGCCAGCTAATAAATGATCAAAGGCCATTGGCAGATCGAGGATGATTCGCCTCGTCCAATGGCGTTCAGTCCCGCCGTCATCAACGGTCGGGCGGTTGCGTTTTCGCGCCAGCATTCGAATCGCGAGCCAGATCAAACAAATCAGTCCAAGTACGATTCCCTGTATCTGCAACGCCCACGGATGCAGCCACGCAGCGGGCTTATATCCATACCAGTCAAATCGCTGAAGGTAAGACTTGGTCGCCAGCATCGCACCCAGCGCCAGTCCGATCTGAAAACTGTTAAAGACAATCGCCGAGCGATCGAGAATGAGCAGTCCCAGCAAGACCGCCGCCAAAATGAAAGCGTGCGCCGCGAACAATGACGCTGGCTCACAGCCGTTCCAGATCAGGTGCACCAGCAGGAAAAGCGCGGCCGAAACTGCTCCCGCCATCGCGGATTTTTTTAGCGGTTGGACCAGCAAGCGGCCAACTTCGCCCCTGCTCAATTTCCGCAGACCCAACGCGCCGATTACACATAATCCGGCAAACATTAGACACGACGCTTGCCACGGAAAGCGCACCGACCAGAGCGAGTGACAAACCTGTGCCGATGCAAAGAAGAGCAACGCGGCTCCGGCCCAGGCAAAGCCGGTAAGCTTTTCGCGCCAGGCAAACCAGAACGCGCCACTTGCGTAGAGCATGAGGATTGCTGAGAGGTAGTAAGGATCGCCGTCGATTCGAATTCCGAATGCGATCAGGAACAGCAAACTGACAACCGTCACACCACACGCAGCGACCAAATAGGAAAAGGCCTCGTTAGTCTTCTCCTTTCTAAATAACCATTCACTAACGAATACGAAGGCCAGGAATGGAATTGCCAACACCTGACCGGTGCTCGCTCTGCCGGTAATTTTTAGCAGCGAGACCATCCGCAAGTTCTCCCAGGTCACGTGCCCGGCGAGCACGTGAAGGGCGATTACATAAGCAAGCGTGAGACAGCTCGCGGCAAAGACGTGAGCGCGTGGTTCGTCAACAAAGATTGCGACCGCGGTAAAGAGTGCGAAGTTGAACAAGGCGGCGGGTATGAGGCCGGCGGGGTTGGGCCACGCCACAACCATTCCGGCAAGGGCCACTGCCATTCCCAGGATCGCAATGCTCGCTCCCGCCGTTCGGGTGGCGACCAATTCTTTTCTCAGCACCCGTTGCCACACCAGCATGCCGCCGGCGAGTAATGGAGTTGCCGCGAGACTGACGAGCGGCGCCAGTTGCGTCATCGCCATCCCCGTCGATTGCGATTTATATAGCAGCAGCCCAAACGGAAGAATTAAGGCGAAGGTAAGTGCGCCCAAGGCAGTGAAGATCCCGTTGGCCTCCGGTTCATCAAGCTCGCCGTCGGCCAGTGCAAGTATGAACATCCAGGCGGTCGCGCCAACGTAACAGAGGACCGGAAATGCCCCGAGGGCAATGAGCAAAGTTCCAGAGTTGTCCGGCCCGGCAAAATGGCGGATCAGCAACTGGCCCACCGATGAGCCCAGGGCGCCCGCCGCTAATAAGTGCGGCCACGCGGGTGTGATCACGCGACCCGCAAAATAGACCAGGCAAAGGAAGACCGCCGGGGCAATGATCTCGCTTCCAATCACCAGCGCGCCTTGTGGCGCAGTGTTGGTTGAGACGGCCGCGATCGCCAGAAAGTTGAGCGGCACCAGAAGCGTGGCGATCGTTAGGATGCCCCGGCTGGTGGTGGGCAATTTCCAACGGTGCTCAGTGTAAAAACCGACGGCGAATAACGCGGCCGTCACGGTCGTGAAGATCAAAAACTTCAAAACCGGTACGCGCGAGATCTGCGCCCACAAACTGATCACCAACGCCGTCGAACAACCGATGATTAGAACGCCGCCGATAATCTCGCCCCAACGGATATTGCTCTGCTCCATAAAGGCGGCGAGTACTTCGGCAAATGGCTTTCGCGGCGGCTTTGGTATGGGTTCGGTTGCCCGCGCTTGATCTGAATCGACAGTCCAACCACCGAGAGGAGGCCCGCTCTCCTGCTGCGTACGGCCTTCAGATGCTTCAGTAACGCTGGGGCGTCGAGGTGCGGCGTCAGTGTCAGCCATCACGACCGACCCGCGCGTCGGAACTTCGGCTTGAGGTGTGAACAATGATGCTTGTTTGACAGCACCCGGACGACCATCGGGGAACAGGAGTTCTTCGCGCTGATTTTCAATCTCTGTTTTGAGCGCGCGAAAGTTCACCTCATCGAGCACGCCGGATTGGTGCAGCTTGTCCAATTGGCGCAGAGTGGCTTCCAGCTCGCGCAACTGTTTTTCCTGGACTTCAGTCAAACAGCGCGCGCCACAAACGCCGCAAAACTTCTTCCAGTCGTCCGACACAACTTCACAGTTAGGACAGGTCCGTCTTTGACGAGGTTTTTGAGAATCCTGGGTCAGGATTGTTTGCGGCGCCGCCGGTTCCGCCTTTCCGGTTAATTGCCGGAACAGCCAGGCAAGAATGAGCCAGATCACATGGCCCAGGACCGTTATGACGGCTAGAAAAACAAAAAGGATGATCAGGACAGGAATGAGAACGTCCATGTCAGCAAGTCATCGACGCGTGAGACTCCTCGAAGGAGAAAAAGATCGGTCTGGAAAGAAACGCGGCACCGATCGCCATATGCGAGCGCACTATACTCCAGTTTTGACTGAGGAAACCATGAGTACTGAGAAAGCTTGGGGAGCAAGCCCGACCGTCAGGGGATCATCGTAAAATCCTTATAGGTGCCCTCCCCAACCGCGGGCTAATGCCCTGCTCTTCTACCCCGCTCTCGTTTGTCCAGTGAATCTTGTTATGATGACGGTCTCTCGAAAACTGATATGAATCTCTTCGATGAATTCGAATGGCGCGGGATGCTGCACGAAGCGACGCCTGAGCTGCGCGAGGTGCTCGCGAAAGAAAAGCTGACGGCCTACATCGGCTTCGATCCGTCGGCTGCGAGTCTGCACGTCGGATCGCTTTTGCCGGTAATGGGCCTGGCGCGTTTGCAGCGCTTTGGTCACACCCCAATCGCGATTGCCGGTGGCGGCACCGGATTGATTGGAGATCCCAGCGGCAAGACCAAAGAGCGCCAGCTTCTGACCAATGAACAAGTAGAAGAAAACCTTGTTGGAATCCGCGAACAGCTAAGTCACTTTCTGGATTTTGATGCAAAACAGAATCCGGCGCGCATCGTCAACAACGCTGATTGGCTGGGGCCGATCACGATGATGGAGTTCCTGCGCGACGTCGGGAAATACTTCACCGTAAATAATCTAATCGGGAAAGAAGCAATCAAGCGCCGGCTTGAGAGCGATGAAGGAATTTCATTTACGGAATTCAGTTACCCACTGCTGCAGGCCTACGACTATCTCGTTCTCCATGATCGCTTTGGCTGTAACCTACAGATGGGCGGGAGCGATCAATGGGGCAACATCGTCGCCGGCATCGACCTAATTCGCCGTCTGCGTAGCACGCGCGCGCACGGTCTCGTGTTTCCGCTCGTCACCACTTCCGGCGGAGTTAAGTTCGGAAAGACTGAAGCCGGGGCAGTCTGGCTCGACGCGAAACTCACTTCGCCGTATCGCTTCTATCAGTTCTGGCTGAACACCGACGATCGCGACGTGATTACTTATTTGAAGTTCTTCACGTGGCTGTCCGCAGAAGAAATCGATCAGTTGGAACAATCGGTGAAGAGTTCGCCGGAAAGCCGCGAAGCTCAACGACGGCTCGCGCGCGAAGTCACGGCAATGCTGCACGGCGAGACAGAGTTGGAAAAAGCTGTGCGTGCGTCCGAAGTTCTGTTCGGCAAAGAGATCAGCGGCTTAAGTGTCGATGAGATTGTCGATATCTTCGCGGATGTGCCGTCGACTGAAATCGACAAATCGAAATTGGCTGGCGACGGATTCACGCTCGGTGATGCGCTGGTACTGTCAGGACTCGTGCCTTCGAAAGGTGAAGCGAAGCGTTTGGTGCAGGGCGGAGGCGTGGCCGTAAATAATCGCCGCGTCGATGATGCGCGCAAGTCGATCGAAGCCTCTGATTTTATTGAGGGTCAGGTGCTGGTGCTAAGAAAAGGCGCGCGGCACTATCACTTGATTAGGGTTGTGTGAAGCTAGTCCGCGCAGCGGACGACCGAAAATAGCCCAGCGATTTATCGCTGGGTAAGAGCAGG
>DASWQK010000289.1:0-5426 GCA_036403735.1 Pyrinomonadaceae bacterium | reverse complement strand
GCGCGTAAGCAAGGGCGTCGTTTGCGTCAGAACCCCGAGCGGTAGCGAGGCGGATCGATGATCCAACGTCGATTCCGTGATCCGGTCGCTAACGCTCCCGGTTCTGTAACTCTACCGCCGCTCTGCGGCTCGTTGAGTAGTTCATCGCACTCGCTTATATCCCGACTCCTTTCTTTTGTTATTATTCCTAACATGAACCTAAAAGATTTCTTACTCGCTGAAATGAATCGTGAAGCCGATCGTTCGCGCCACGCTTTGGAACAAGTACCGGAAGGCAAATCCGACTGGAAGCCGCATGAAAAGTCGATGGCTTTTGGATATCTAACAAACATGGTGGCGACAATTCCGATGTGGATCGCGATGCAGATCAATCAGAACGAACTTGATATCGCGCCGAAAGACGGACCCAAGTTCGAGATGAAACAGCTCAACACGAGCGCTGAATACATCGAGGCACTCGACAAAGCCGTGGCGGGCGCTCGCGAAGCATTTGAGAAAACATCAGACGATCACTTGAAGACGAACTGGCAATTGAAAGCCGGTGGCAACGTTGTCGCCGAAGCGCCACGTTACGAGATGATCCAGGACACGTTTGGACACTGGGCGCATCATCGCGGCCAGATGACTGTGTACCTGCGCTTGATGGGCGCGAAGGTGCCGGCTATCTATGGGCCATCGGCGGATGATAAAGAATTTCGGTAAGCGGTCGTTTGAAGAATCAATCTCTCAAGACAGGCCGCATGAAAGTGCGTTCGTAACCAGTGAAGCATTTTGTTTCTTCATAGTGGCGGGTCTCTGCAACGCATTGGGGATCATCGGTAACGTCGCGGCGATACTTTTCGTATGCTTCGATGGTGGGAAAACTGAAAAGCGCAACAGCGATATTTGACGGACCTGCTTCACCAATCTCAGAAAAGCTAAACTGCGCGGCAGGTGGTGATTCATGAGGCGCGAAGTAACCGTGATGAACTCCACCATATTTCTCAATCAATTGCATCCAGGTGCGCGCGTATTGCTCAAAGTCTGCGAGCTTATTCGGATCCAGAGTGTAGCGAATGAAGCAGGTAATCAAATTGTCTCCTTGAACGGCCCGTCATAAAACACTGCCGCGGATTATCGCGTGTGGATGCAGACTGGATTGAGAGCCCTGAACCAGCGCTCTCTTTATCATGTGACCTCACGATAAATCTAGAGTCACGATGAGGCATTGGCCTGGTGTTCGGGTTGCCACCAACAGCGTCATCCTGAGATTTCTCATTCACACCTCGCTTCAGGAAATGCTAACACAGAGCATGATTGCTCGTAGCCGTTTCAACAGCTTTCAAATTGGAAACTGTTGAAACAGTTACTCAGATTCGAGCGCACTGGCAACACCTCGCTGAAGCGAGGCGTGAATGAGAGTGATCTAGTTAACGGGCAGCACGACTTTGGGTCACTACCTGATTCTGATTCTCGCGGATGAGTTGATCCCGCCTTCATCGCTCGTCCATGTGCTTCGTCTAAGCTATAATTACCTTTCAAACTCCCCATGTAGCGCAAGTTGCTAACTTGCGGCCTGAATTTAGCGAAATGGCGGCACGCAGGTTAATAACTTGCGCTACAACTGTGGGAAGCCACATTGTCCACCGAGCATCATATAAAGGACTATTAAGCTAGCAAAATACTGGGAGAGAACTATGGCCGCGAAACCACCAATGAATCGTTTGAAATCATATACGCCGGGCGCGATCGTGAACGCGCCGGCGGGCGAACGCAAACATATTCTGCGCCGTTTCTGGTTTCCAGCAGTAATCCTTCTGGCGTTGGCGGCGGGCGGCCTGACGGGCATCATCGCGGCATATCAGCTCAACTATTCGCAGGCGGCCAGCGAAGTCGCCGCGCTCGCAACTTATCGGCCCAGCATCGTCACGCGCATCTATGCCGATGATGGCAAGACAGTGATCGGAGAGTTCGCCCTCGAAAAAAGAATTCCCCTCAAGTACGACGAGATTCCGGCCAACATGAAGAACGCGATTCTGGCGGTCGAGGACGCGCGCTTCTATGATCACGTCGGCATCGATCCGATCCGCATTATCGGGGCCGCTTACAAGAACCTGACGAGCGACAAAAAGGAAGGTGGCTCGACTCTGACGCAGCAGCTCGCGAAGAACCTGTTTCTCACGCGCGAGCAGACATTGCAGCGCAAAATGAATGAATGGGTTCTGGCGTTGCAAATCGAACGCTATTACACCAAGAACCAGATCATGGAGCTATACGCGAACCATATTTTTGTGGGCGCGAACTCGTACGGCGTCGAAGCCGGCGCGGAGACTTATTTTGGCAAGCAGGCAAAAGACCTGACGATCGACGAAGCCGCGTTGCTCGCGGCAATTCCGAAAGCTCCCGGTGAGTACTCACCCACGGCGAACGCTACCAAAGCAAAAGAGCGCCGCGATCTGGTTCTGGATCTGATGGCGAAGAACGGCTTTGCTTCCCAGGGCGAAGTTGATGCGGCAAAAACGAAACCAATTCAACTGGCCGACTCGGCTTACTACCAGGCGCCGCAAGCAACCGAACCGGCGTTCGACTATCCCGTTGAATACATTCGGCAGGATCTGGAAGATAAGTACACCACGCGCGTAGCGCAAACTGGCCTCGCCGTTTATTCGACGATCAATGTCGCCGCGCAGCGGAAAGCGTACGAAGCTGTGCGGACGGGTTTGCGCTGGTACGACAAGTCACACGCCGGTTGGCATTCTTCGTATCAGGCGATTCCAACTTCGTCAAACAGCGGCGTGCCGACACCACCGGAGCTGGCCGGCTACAAATACCCTGATTGGTATCGTGGCGACTACGTGCCTGGTCGCTACTTAATGGGGCTGGTGACGAAAGTCGACCAGGGCCGCGACGAGGCCACCGTTCGCTTCGGGAATTACACCGCAACTGTCAACGGAGCAGATATGGGCTGGGGCCATCGCGCGCCGCGCAGCGAGTTCAAGCCCGGCTATCTTGCCGAGTTCATCATCAAAGACGTTGATAAGAAGAATCGCAAGATGAAAGTCGAGCTGAATCAGATTCCCGGCGTGCAAGGCTCGATGATGACAATCAACGCCAAGACCGGCGAGATGGTCACCATGGTCGGCGGCTATGATTTTCTCACTAACAAGTTCAATAACGCAGTGCAGGCGTACCGGCAAACCGGATCGTGCTTCAAACCGTTTGTTTATACGGCGGCGATCGAATGGGGCATGACTCCGGACACGACCGTCAGCGGCGCGCCGATCACTATCGGCTCGTGGCAGCCGCACAACTATGACGGTTCCCTCAGTTGCGGCGACATGCCGTTAAAGACTGCCTTGGCCCACTCAATGAATATTCCCGCCGTGCATCTGCTGCAAACCGTCGGGATTCAAACCGGCGCGCAGATGCTGCGCCGCTTTGGCGTCAAGGTGCCGATGGCGCCCTACCTGCCGTCGGCTTTGGGTGCGACCGAAGTGCCGCTCGATCAGATGGTTTCAGCGTATTCAACCTTTCCAAACAAGGGCGTTCGCGTCGAGCCGCACATGATTCGCAAGGTTCTGGATCGTGACGGCGCGGTCATGCAAGAGTGGGAAAGGACTACTTACAAAGTCGTAAGCGAATACGTCGCGCTGACCATGGTTGGCATGATGCGAGGGGTGGTGCAAGGCGGGACCGCCACCAGGGCGCAAGCGCTCGGTGTGCCGCTCGCCGGCAAGACCGGCACTGTCAATGACCACACCGACGTTTGGTTCATCGGTTACACGCCAACTTATGTTACCGGCGCCTGGATGGGTTATCCCGGCAGAAAGAAACCGCTCGGCAACGACATGGTCGGGTCAAGTGGCGCGCTGCCGATCTTCCTCGACTTCATGAAAGATTTCTTGAAGGACAAGCCCAAGGAAGATTTTCCGAAGGCGCCCTCGATGCCGGAAGACATGAAGGAGATGTACAAGCAGCGTCAGCGTGAACTGCAGCTCGAGCGCGCGCAGATGGCCGTCGATGACCAGACTGATGAGACGGACAAGAACGCCAAGCCGGATGCAAACACAATCACGACGCCGCGCCTGGAAGACAACACCTTGCCTGCACCCAAGACGGAGCCCGGCGAGCCGCGCGTGAACCCGGAAACGCCTAAGAAGGAACCCGCGCCGGCCGCAACTCCACCGCAATCACGTCCGCGCGAAGCTGAGCCGGCCAAGAAGAAGGGTAAGAAGGGTGATGATGGCCCACCGGGGTGAGCTAGAAGCTAGAGGACAAAGATAAATAAGGCCTAAGCTTTTCTGCTTAGGCCTTTGTTTTTCAGTCGGCAACCGCGAAGCGGTTGATCACTTACAGCCCAGGGTTGCCGCTTCGGCTACCCTGGGAAACCAAATCAGATCGTGGTCGCAACCCTGACAGGGTTGCGCGGAGAATAATGGCCAACGGTTCAATCAACCACGACAGAATGACGATAGACTCGATGTTCACGACTCCATTCTATGAATTCCACCTCCGGTTCGTAACCGCTTCGTGGCCGACGCACATGTCGCCTGGCGTGGTGTGTAAGAAAGTTCGCCAAGTCCGTCCCAAGTACGCTCGATCGATCATCGACAACTTCGATTTCAAGTTGTGTCGACATACGTACAAGGCCAGTTTCGAATAAACAATCATGGGTCCGACATAGCAAAAGACCATTGTGGGGATTCAGGCGATTCTGGCGATCAAGCGACCAGCGAACTATGTGAGACGCAACAAGCAACGCACGTAGTTTTGTTTCACAAAGACAGCAACGACCACCATAAGCGTGCCATAGCATTCGTTTGAATCGTTCCTGGAACGGCCCTCGCCCGTTGACGAAGACTTCCTGATCCTGAACCTCAAACTCATCCGGATCAGGATTGGCGCTCCGCTTCGAAAACACAGTTGGTCGTCTCGTCCGTGTTGCTAGCGGAAACGGCGCCGGAACCAATGACCAATCAAACCCAAATACGGAGTCATGATCCTCTTTGAGTTTGCCCGTGCCAGCGATGAAACCCTGTCCGGGTAATCGAGTCTGCTTATTGATGACTATACTTGTTAGTGGTGGATAGCCTCTCTCACTGCAAAGGCTTTGGATCGGGCCGAGCGCAAAGCGCACGGGACGAGCGCCGCGTAGGCCCAGAGGCTGAGCCAAGTCCTGATAAGTAAGTAGATGGTGCCGCGCCGCACTCTCAACGAGCGGTTCCCATGCCAATGATGCGAGTTCAAACTGATTCACTGCTTTCTTTTCACCGAAGACTTGCTTGAAGGTTTGGGCTTCGTGGATTCGCGAGCAATTCGTTGTTCAGACTTGGTTGAAGATTGAGAACGCTTGTCACCAACCACACGAATGCGCTTACCTGAATGCTTCCCTCTGACCCCATTGCTGAAATCATATTCACTTCGCATAACTAATTATCTTCGTATGT
>DASWQK010000288.1:0-11169 GCA_036403735.1 Pyrinomonadaceae bacterium | reverse complement strand
TAGACTGAATTGTTAAATTCAGTGCGGATTTAGCAACGGAGCAAACCTATGAAGCTTACACGTGACATTCACAGCCTCAGCACTTTCAAGCGAGACACCGCAAAATTGGTACGTCAGATGAAAAAGACAAAAGCGCCGGTGGTGTTGACGGTAAATGGTAAGGCAGAGTTGGTAGTTCAAGACGCTGAAAGCTATCAGGCTCTTTTGGAAGCCAAAGATCGAATAGAGACGATCGAAGGAATAAAGCGCGGATTGGAAAGTATGAAGCGTCGACAGGGCAAACCGGCAGCAGACTTCTTCCGCGAATTCTTTTTCGAGAAAGGCATCCCTGAGCACGAATGAAGCGCTACGTCGTGATCTTTGAAGATTCCGCTCAAGTCAACGTGCGAGACTCGTTTGATTGGGGCTGTCGAGCATGGGGAAAACGCGAGGCACGTCAGTGGGCCCGCCAATTGAGAAGCTCAGTTTTCGAACAACTCGCCGTCGTGCCGAAAGCTTTCCCGCTCGCACCTGAAAACGACGAGTTCGCAGAAGCAGAGATTCGCCGGATGATTGTCGGCCGTTATCGCGTGCTGTTCACTATCAAAGGTCGCGAGGTTCACGTACTTCACGTAAGAGGAGCCTATGTTGGAACACGTGAACCACAACATGACGGATGAATCGTACTAACCGACCGAGGGAAGCGAGCCTATTTCTGAACCTTCCATCAAACCGCTCGCTTTAAGAATCTCTTCAATTCCAGATCTGTTCATGCGTACATTGTCGTTTAGCTTTTCAAGCTCCTCAGCGATCGCTTGAATGGAATCCTTAATATGTTGCTTTGCAACTATCTCACTAACCGCCTGCGTGATTGAATCACCGTATGCTTTGCAGGATGGACATGTTGTTGCCCCCCATTCGCGCCAGCAGTTAGGATCGATCCACTGATGAATCTTTGACGATAATTCCCTGGCGCGTGAACGATCTTTCTCGAAGTCATGCTCATCGAAGTCGCCATTCCCGCAGATGGCACGTTGAGCGATTTCTCCCGCTGTCGAGATAGCCATATCACAACGGAGGTTATCTTGAATGAGTTTCGAATGCGTGGAGCGTGCGGGATCATTCTCGTTGTAGTACTCAACGCAGGTGTCGCATGCGGAACACAGCGGCATGAACTCGCCGCACTGGTGGTTGAACAAGACTGCATGCATCATACGGCGACCTACGACATAACTGACCACTGCGTGACCGGCCTCATGGACTCCTGTTGATTGTCGCATTTGAGTCATTACTTGGATTCGTCAAGCCGACGCTTGTTCAACCGTATTAAAATCACCATCTCGAATCGCCACCGCTACTGTCTCGATCTCCTTCGACATTGATCGATCGATGGTCAGCCGCGCCACATGGCGGCGCACAATTCCAACGGCTCGCTTCACACCTTTACCTGGTTGCAGCGGCGCGCGATATTCCAAACCTTCAGCGCCACAAATCAACTCGATCGCCGTCATCATTTCTGACAACTCAACGATCGAGCGCAACTTGGTCGCGGCGGTCATGCCCATCGAGACATGATCTTCCTTGCCGCCGTCGGTTGGGATGTTGTCGATGCTCGCCGGATGCGCCAGCACCTTCGCTTCGTTCAAGAGTGCAGCCGCGACGATTTGCATCATCATAAAGCCTGAAGCCGATCCCGGATGCGAGGTAAGAAACGGAGGCAGATTCTCGTTAGCATCAGGATTTACCAGACGATCGATGCGCCGTTCGGTGATGCTCATCAAATCGGTAAGCGCCATCGCCGCATAGTCGAATGCCAGTGCAAGCGGGGCGCCGTGAAAGTTGCCACCTGAAATGACATCGCCGGTGTCGGCGAACACCAGCGGATTATCGGTCGCGCTCCCGCTTTCGATCTCGACAATCTCGCGCGCGTGCCGGAGCGCGTCACGAACTGTGCCGTGCACCTGGGGCATGCAACGCAGCGAGTACGCATCCTGCACGCGCGGATCGTTTTCGAGGTGCGACTCTCGAATCTGACTCTCGCTCAGCAGCTCTCGCAGGTGCGCGGCGACCTCTATTTGTCCACGATGCGGCCGGGCCGCGTGGATTCGTTCATCGAAAGCGGCCGGAGTTCCTTTCAAAGCTTCCAGAGTCATGGCGCCCGCAACATCAGCGACCCGCGCTACTCGTTCTGCGCGCCAAAGAGCCAGACCTCCCACGGCCCCCATGGCTTGGGTTCCGTTCAGCAGCGCGATTCCCTCTTTGACTTCGAGTTGCAGGGGTTCGATCTGCGCGCGGGCGAACGCCTCAGCGCTGGCCAGTCTTTGACCGTCAAAGAATACTTCGCCTTCACCGATCACTGGCTGGGCCAGGTGGGCCAACGGCGCCAGATCGCCGCTCGCCCCCACCGAACCTTTTTCAGGAATCACCGGTGTGACTCCTCGTTCGAGCATCTCGATCAGCTTTTCGATCAAGGCGGCGCGGCAACCGCTATAACCCAACGCCAGAACATTCGCCCGTAACAGCAACATCGCCCGCGCTTCCGCGATCGATAGAGGTGGACCAAGACCGCAGGCGTGACTGCGCACCAGATTCAGTTGCAGCGCGCGCAGTTCGGTCGAATCGATGTGCACGTCGGAAAGCCTGCCGAAGCCCGTGTTTACACCGTAAACCGTGCGGCCTTCAGCAACGATCTTTTCTACTATGAGTCGTGATTTCTCGACGCGTTGACGCGCAGAGCTTGAGAGAGAAACTGATTCCTGACCGGAGGCAACAGCCGCAATCCGGGCGAGAGACAGTCTTTGGCCGTCGAGTTCAAGCATGTGAATTAGGAGACAGGAAACAGGAGTCAGGAGACAGAATTTACGACGCTGTGCAACTTAGAGCGTTTCTCTCCTGGCTCCTGACTCCTGACTCCTGACTCCATCTCTTCGATCGGGCGTTTCCGAAACATGAATCCGGCGATCGGGGCTTTGGGTAATATCGAGCTTCTTCAATTCGGCGGAGCCGCGCATTCGATGGCGGGCGCGCCGGGCGCGCCGCACGGTCGCCCTGGTTCCGGACGAAGCGGCGCGCGCAAAACTCGACACGCGCTGCAGCGGATGCAACGAAAACTGATGGCGCGGCAAGACTTCACCAGTCGCTTCGCGCAAGCGAATCGTCGTGATTGCAAAAATGAACAAGGTGAAATTGAAAGCAATTCCAATCACAAAAACGATCGAACCAGGCACCAGGCCGACGGTCGCTCGCGAAACGAATTCATCAAAATTTGCGGCTGGCGTGGGATATAGATAAACCTTGAGATTCCAGCTGGCGGCCAGCAGCATAAAAATCCAGATATAGTTACGGCGCAGCCGGCGCCCGATTGCTTCCCACTGGCTAATCGTAAAATGCGGAGTCAACAGATCAGACGCCAGGTGCGAAGACCATTCCTGATCGCGCGGCACACTTTCGGGAGCCAACATCTGCGCGAAATAACCGGTTTCGATCACGCGAACGCGGCTGGCCCATATTTCATAATAACGATAGCGGCGCGCCTCCATCAGCAGAAAGATGGCCACCAGGATCGAGTTGATCGGAATCAGGAAATGCGGATTACTTGCCGAACTAAACGCAAAGGAAAGCGAAGCCGCCGAGGTGAATACCGCCCAATAAGTAGTCGTGTCGAGTCGCGTGCGCCAAACATTCGATCGCTGAACTTCACCGCGATAAAAGTGGGACATCGCGGTATTGAATTCTGCCGGCGATAGTTTTCGCAGCGCGTCGTTGGACATCTTCGGGCTGCGATCGGGGACAACGGTTTCGTGGATCGAAGGTGATACCGGCCGTAGTCTTCCCGTGGCGCGATCGGCGGTCAGATTTGGTAATGGAGACGTGGGCGATGACCCGGAGCGAGTCGGCACTCTCGTCGTTATTCGAGAGTCATGAATGCCGCTATCGCTTCGCGCTTTGTCTAAAATCCGTTGCGTGGGTTCGGTTCTAATCGCCATTATGGACCAAGGGTCCGAGGTGGAGTGCTCGTGGATCCTGCCGGAGATAATAACACGGAATCGGCACAGTTTACGCGGTGTATTCTGTCATTTCGCGAAGTTCTTAACGATGAACTCTAACTTCGACAGCTTCGCGAAAGGCTTGCTTGACACTCATTTTTTCGAAACCTATAGTCTCAGTTTCGCTGTTTGAACCGAGATGTTGCCTGAGAGTGGAGACGCACGGATAGAAACGCACGAGCATTGGATGCGCGAGGCGTTGCGTGCGGCGCGCGACGCTCAAGCGCGCGATGAAGTGCCGATCGGCGCTTGTGTAGTAATCGGCGAAGAGATGGTCGCGGTCGCCGGTAATCGAACGCGCACCGATTGCGATCCGACGGCGCATGCCGAGATTGTCGCACTCCGTGACGCAGCCAGGAAGATCGGAAATTACCGTTTGTCTGAGGCTACTGTTTACTCGACGATCGAGCCATGTGCGATGTGCGCCGGCGCTTTGATTCAGGCCCGCGCCGGCTTGCTGGTTTACGGCGCGCCGGACGAACGCGCGGGCGCGGTTCATACTCATTTTCAGATTTGCAGCTCAGATCAACTGAATCATCAGGTTGAAGTAATCAAGGGCGTTCTGGAGCCAGAGTGCCGCGAGCTGATGCAGGAGTTTTTTCGCCAGCGCCGTGGAGTTTAGAGTCGGGCTACCGCCTGACTGAGCGGGCAGCAGCCCGCTGCTAAACGAATCGTTTTTGCGGAGAGGTCGCATAGTGGATTAGTGCACCGGTCTCGAAAACCGGAGTGGGTTAACGCCCACCGTGGGTTCGAATCCCACCCTCTCCGCCATTAGAATTTCGGATTGCGAATTGCGGATTTCGAATTTGCAGGACGATTTCTTCGAACCCGTGGATTGAATTTCGCAATTCGAAATTCGCAATCCGAAATTCTTTCTCGGAGAGGTGCAAGAGTGGTTGAATTGGCAGCACTGGAAATGCTGTGAACGGGGAACCGTTCCGTGGGTTCGAATCCCACCCTCTCCGCCATGTTTTGAATCTGTAATTTTGAATTCATAATTTGAAATCTGGGATCGGGTCTACAGCCGCGATCAAAATGATTTCCATGACGAAAACAAAAACACGGCGCGCAATACTCGGATTGCTGGTCGCAGCGATTATCACCGCTGCGATCGGGTTTAATGTGGTCGCCCAAAGACAGCGCCGGCCCGTAAGGCACCCGGCCGTCTGCGGCAACCCGAATGTTACGTGTCCCACGGCCTTCAAATTCGAATCCTACGATCTTCCGTTTCGCATGCCGCAGAGCGCGGTGATCTACGATACGGATTTGTTCTACGCGGTCATTCTCAGAAGCGTGGCTTCGCCTGCTGACAATTGCGACAATTACCTTCCCGAACCCGATCGGCTGGCGGCGCAGATACTGTTTCCGAATAACAAAGTATTCACGTCTCGGTGCGCTGTACCTGGCCAGGTCTCTTACTCAAACACGAGCGCTAAGGCGCAGTTCATGGCCGTCTATGCCGGCATGAGCTTAGCAGAGGCCAATCGCATGTTGGCGACAGTGAAAGCTACCGGCAAATTTCCCGGCGCCAACATCCGGCGGATGCGCGCCATGGTAAATGGCACATAGCGTTTGCTGTCGGACCAGAGGTAAATATGAGCGACGACAAACTCGCAATCGAAGAAGCACGGCGGGCCGGACAACACGGCGCTGTCAAGTCACAGGTCGAAGGTGAAGTTCAAGCTGAGATTGCCGAGAGCGCTGCGCAGGCGCCTCCGGCTGAAGGCCAGAAGATCGATCAGGTCGCCGGCGAGTTCCGCGCGAAGGCCGTTAACGAAGTTGTTGACACTGAGCGCGAGGTGGGACGCGCCCGCGGGGCAGCGCGAGTTTCTCAAGTCATTGATTACCTTTTCTACGTGCTCTATGCACTGTTGGGGCTGCGTTTTGTGTTGGCCCTGCTGGCCGCCCGGAGCGGCGCCGGTTTTGTTCGTTTCATCGTCGCCGTTACGGATCCTTTTTATCGTCCGTTTCGCGGCATCGTCTCCAGCCCCACCACCGATGGCGGCCACACTTTGATGGTACCGCTGATAATCGCCATCGTCGTTTACCTGCTGCTGCATCTGGGTATTAACGGCTTGCTGCGAATAATCGCGCACCGCAAGACGTCCGTTTAGCTCGGGTTGCAAATCAAAGCCTGGCAATCGACAATGACTTCATCAGACTTCGGGCTCCGCACAACGCGAGTCTTGTGAACCCCGCCAGGCCGGGAACGGAGCAACGGTAGCAACGACAGCGTGTGTTGCGGGTAAGTCCGGAGTCTGACCTGATTCAATTTGTAAGAGCTCACTTCTTATTCGCTGTCGCGGGAAGGAGTACCGATGAGATTGCTATGCAGCCTGTTCGTCGCCGCCATCTTCATGTTGGGAACGATGTCGATCGCCTACGGTCAACAACCGCCACCTCCGCCGGGTGGCTATGATCATCTCCCTGGCCTTGATGATTCATCGAATTCCAGGTCAAACACGCGCGCGCCGGCGCGCGAACCGCGGGTGGTCGACAAGGGGCCCCTTGCGCTATCAGATCAGGATCGAAGTGATTACGCGGGCTTTCTGGCCCAGGCAAACACCGGTCTAATTCGATTGTTGCCGAGGAACAGTCGCGGATCAGTCTTCAACTACACTGGAGAGCGGCCAGTCATTAACGGCGATGGCGCCTACTATTCTTTCCACTATTGTTCGCACGAATATGGATACGGGTCCGATCTGGAGTTGTCCATGACCCAGGAATTTAACGGAACATCGAAGGGATTGATCGAGCTACCGCCGCATTACCACTTTTCCGTTGGATTTGCGGGCGCGGACTTTGGAATGCTAACCAATCTTGGTGATGTCTCGTTGACGGACCTGACGGCTGCCGATCAGCGCGTGGCTTATTTACTTACTTATGAAACTCCCCGCGCAGAGTCAGAGGCGCGGTCTGAATATCAGAGATTTGGCCGCAGTGTCACGATCGACGGTCAAACCTATAACCAAACTCTTCCGATTCAATCGCAGGCGACCTACTTACTCCGATCGATCAACTATGACGTGTCCGACGTGTTGGTGGGATTTCGCGTTGTTCGCGAAGAGAGTGACAGCAGCGTCATTGTCGCATGGAAACTCTTGAAGTCTTACCCGACGCCCCAACTGGCACGCAATAAATAAAAAGAAGAACCCCTTTCATGTCCTATCAAGTAATCGCCCGTAAGTGGCGCCCGCAAAAATTTGAAGACGTAACCGGCCAGGAAATCCTGACTCAGACACTGCAGAATTCGATCACCCACGATCGCCTGCATCACGCATATCTTTTTTCCGGAGCGCGGGGCGTTGGCAAGACGACGACGGCGCGACTCGTCGCGCGCGCGCTCAATTGCCACAAGTCTGACAAGCCTACGGCGACCCCGTGCGCGATCATTGATGCCACCGCGTGTGCCTCATGTCGGGAGATTGCCGAAGGACGATCGATGGACGTGCTGGAGATCGATGCGGCGTCGAACACCGGCGTGGGCGACGTGCGCGACGTGATTATTTCCGGTATCAATATCAAACCTGCGCGCGATCGCTATAAGGTCTTCATCATTGACGAAGTCCACATGCTTTCGACTTCGGCTTTCAATGCCCTTCTGAAAACCGTCGAAGAGCCGCCGCCGAGCGTCGTCTTCATCATGGCCACGACCGACGAGCACAAGGTACCTGAAACCATAACCTCGCGATGTCAGTTGTTCGAGTTTCGCACCATCGCTGCGGCAAAGATCGCTGAGCGGCTGAAACAAATCGCCAAAGCCGAAAACATTTCAATTGCCGATGAAGCGATCCGCGAGATCGCGCGCGCCGGTGACGGCTCGATGCGCGATGCGCAATCGGCTTTCGATCAGGTGATCAGCTTCGCCGGCGAGAAAATCAAAACCGAAGATGTCGAAAAAGCTCTGGGCATCGCCGGAGCCGACGTGCTGGCGCGAGTGATGAACGGCATCGCTGACAACCAGCCGGCGGACGCCCTGGCGATCGTCGACGATCTCGTGATGCGCGGGCACAACCTGCGCAATTTCTGTCGCGACGTGCTCGGCCATCTGCGCGATCTGCTGGTGGTGAAAGTTTCCGGCGATCCAAAGTTGCTCGACTCATCTTCCGCGCAAACCGGAGCGCTACAACAGCAAGCCGCGCTGTTTTCGGAATCCGATCTGGTTCGCTTTTTCCACTCGCTGGCCGAAACTGAAGCGAGTTTGAAAGACGCCGCCAATGCTCGTTATCAGGTGGAAGTCGGCCTGGTGAAGTTGATGGAGATGAGACGCCTGGCCTCACTCGGAGATCTCGTGGGACGAATCGCTGAACTCGAAAGTGCTTTACGCACTGGCCGCGCGCCGGCGGAACGACAGAGTCCGCAGGCTGCCCCCAGCGCGGCAAGTAACACTAGCACGCGCTCGACTTCGACAGCGTCCACCAGAGGAGCGAGCGCAGCTGAAAATAGAATCGCGAGTGAAGTAACGGCGCCTCCGCCGGTTCAGACCGCTGACGAATTAGCGGCGCCCGTCGCGATTGCTGAACCGCCTGCGGCTCCGGGTTCACTCATCGATCAAATCAAAGCTGAACTGGAAAAGCGGAAACGGAAACTCCTGGTCGGGTTCCTCAATGATGCTTCACGCGTGGAACTCGCCGGCGATGATCTGACGATCGAATTCTCTGTCGCTGCCAAGCGTTCGCGTGACACGCTAGACAGAGTTGACAATAAAAAGACCCTTCGCGAAGCGTGCGCGGAAGTTTGCGGACGTGAAATTGGTATCCGCTTTGTGATTCGCGACGGTGAAGCTGACGAAGCGTCCGTTTCGCCGGAAGAAGACGTGCGTCGCTCAAAACAGAAAGCACGTCTGGCGGCCGCCCAGAATCCTACCGTGCAACAGGTGCTCAAGACGTTCGGCGGTGAAATCGTCGACGTCAAGATGCGCTAGCGCACCGTCTAACCGGGCAGCAAAGCCCCCTATATCAAAACAGCGTTCGAAGTTCGCATTCACACCCGGCTTCAGCCGGGTGATCCGGAATGTCAGAAGAGAGGAAACCGTTTAAAACGGTTTCCAGACTTAGCTCGGCGCAGTTCACCTGGCTAAAGCCAGGTGTGAATCAAACCGGATTGGTCCTAAAGAATTCGATGGCCTTCGGTGTCGAATGACTTTTTGGATAGCTCAAGCCCCGCTACGTCAGGCCGCTGTCGTTCGGTCACGCGCGACTCTAAGAAAGGCCTTTGCCGCATGCGACAGCGTCGAGCCCTTTCGATAGATCAGATAGAGCCGTCGCTCGAACTTCATTTCGCGCACAACCAATCCCACGAGTTGATTTCTCTCGATCTCGATCTGCGCGGCCAGCCGCGGGATCAGCGCTATTCCCATCCCCTGCTCAACCAGACGCTTGATTGATTCCAGCGTCGGCATCTCCATGGAAATGTTCAGCGGCGTGCGGGCCTGCGCAAAAGTCTTGATTACCTTCTCGCGATAAGGCGACGGCACATTGTGAGCAATGAAAGCTTCGGCGCCGAGGTCGCGCACCGAAACGATCTTCTGGTGCGCCAGCGGATGATCTGGCGCAACCACCAGCGCGAGTTCGTCAACATCGATCGCCAGAGACCTAATCGCCGGATCGTTTGGTTTGAAAGAGACGACGCCAATCTCTACATCACGGCCGATGATTTCGCCAGGAATGCGACTGGCCAGACTACGCTTCACTTCGATCTTAATATGCGGATGACGCGCGCGAAAAATCGGAATCAGCCGGAGCAGAGACATCACCGTGTATTCGTTGGCGCCGAGCGACAATTTCCCACGATGCAAATCGCGTAACTCACGAATGGCAGCGTGTGCGTGTCGTCGCAGGTTCAGCATCTGCTGTGAAAAGTCGAGCAGGACCTTACCGGCCGCGGTCAGTGTTCCGTCTTTCGAAGAACGATCGAAAAGCGATTCTCCCAGCTCTGCTTCCAGCCGCCGTATCGCCTGACTGACGGCGGGTTGAGTGCGATGCAAAGCCTCCGCCGCGCGCGAAAAACTTCGCTCCTGCGCGACTGCCAGAAATACTTCCAACTGATTGATGTCCATCGAAAACCTTCTCTCGTTTAGAAGCGGGCTGCCGCCCGCTCAGTCGGGCCAGTAGCCCGACTCTAAACGAAATCTAACTACTATCGACGTCGATCGAGCACAGTTATTAGGACACTACCAAGTTATGCTGCCCGCTCCTGATAGTTATGCTATCACAAAATATTATATTGTCATAGAAATTATAACTTTGACTTTCGGATCCCGCGCTCAGTACTATTCGCCTTTTGGAGACTCGCGGCAATGAAAACGAAACGCGTAAAAATCTTCGACACGACCTTGCGCGATGGCGAGCAGTCGCCAGGCTGTTCGATGAATCTCGAGGAAAAGCTTCGCCTGGCGCGAAAGCTCGAAAGCCTGGGCGTCGATATCATCGAGGCGGGCTTTCCGATCGCGTCGGATGGCGATTTCGCGGCGGTCAAAGCGGTCGCGGCTGAATGTCGCAACGTGACGGTGGCCGCACTCTGCCGGACCGCCGAGCCGGACGTGATCCGGGCTGCCGAGGCTTTGCGGGGCGCGGCCCATCCCCGGATTCATACCTTCGTGGCGACCTCAGACATTCATCTCGAGTACAAGCTAAGGAAGACTCGCCCGGAAGTGATCGAAATGACGCGCAACGCCGTACGACTGGCGCGGGGCTTTGCTGAGGAGGTCGAGTTTTCTGCGGAAGACGCCACCCGCAGCGACCCGGATTATCTCTGCGACGTGTTCGCAGCTGCGGTCGACGAAGGCGCGACGATTCTCAACGTGCCCGATACAGTTGGATACACTCTCCCCAACGAATTTGCGGATCTGGTCCGTCGCGTGCGCGAACGCGTGGCCGGCGATCGCACGGACATCACCATCAGTGTGCATTGTCACAATGACCTTGGCCTGGCGGTCGCGAATAGTTTGGCGGCGGTTTCTGCCGGCGCGCATCAGATCGAGTGCACCATCAACGGGATCGGCGAGCGAGCGGGCAATGCGTCATTGGAAGAAGTCGTGATGGCGATGAGCGTACGCGCCGATCGTTTGCCATTTGAGACTAATATCAACACGCGCGAGATTTACTCAACCAGCCAATTGCTGTCGCAAATCATCAGCTTTGGC
>DASWQK010000287.1:0-4229 GCA_036403735.1 Pyrinomonadaceae bacterium | reverse complement strand
TACTGGACTGAATGCGAAGCAGAAAGCCGAGAAGTTTGGCTTCAGTTACTGTGCTACTGATATCAAGCCGCTGCTCGATGACGCGGCAGTAGACGCTATCTTTATCGGCACGCGTCACAGCACGCATGCTGATTTCACGATTCAAGCGTTGGATGCCGGCAAGCATGTGTTTGTCGAGAAGCCGATGGTTGTCAGCGAAGAACAGCTCGATGCGGTGATCGACGCCTACAACAGAGCAAATGCGAAACGGCCAACCGGTTTGATGGTCGGACTAAACCGGCGGTTTGCTCCGATGGTAACGAGCTTGAAAGAAGTCTTTAACGCCGGCGATGCTTTGCAAATGATCTATCGCGTCAACAGCGGAGGCATTCCCAATTCCACATGGTTGCATGAATCTGACGAAGGTGGTGGCATGTTAATCGGCGAGATGTGTCACTTCATCGATCTGATGCAGTTTATTTGTGGTCAGCGGCCTGCGAGCGTGTACGCGCAATCGCTGGCGCTTAACAACCAGAAATTTTCTGACCGCGACAATCTGACAATTGTTGTTTCTTTTGACGGCGGTTCTGTAGGCACACTCTCCTACAACACAGTCGGTAATAGTGCCTTCCCTAAAGAGCGTCTGGAAGTGTACGGTGGCGGCAACGTGGGCGTGATAGATGATTTTCGGTCGTTGGAAATCATAAAGCGTGGCAAGCCGATTCGAATCAAAGCAGCAAATCAGGACAAGGGCCAAAAACGTGAAGTCGAAGAGACGATCAAGAGCTTTCGTACATTTGGCGCCGCGCCAATTCCGTTTGAGGAATTAGTCGCTGGAATGAAAGTGATTTTTGCCGCCCGACAGTCACTAACTTCCAGTCAGCCAGTGGCATTGGCCCATCGCGACATAGCGTGATGCAGTCGATCGAAATGGTCGAAGACTTATTATCAAAATCTCTGCCTGAAGTTGCAGAGCTCATTTCCTCGCGCGCTATCTCCTCGGTTGACTTAGTTGAAACCTATCTGAACCGGATCGAAGAATTTAATCCTGCTTTGAATGCGATCGTGACGATTGCGCCTGACGTTCTCGAGAGCGCACGGCGCTGCGATTCTGAGTCAGCGCGCGGAAATATTATTGGCCCGCTGCATGGCATCCCGTTGACAATTAAAGACACCATCGCGACTAAGGGAATACGCACCACGAGTGGATCGCGTCTGCGCGCTGATGATGTGCCGCAGCATGACGCGCCAGTCGTAACCAGATTGAAAGCCGCCGGCGCAATAATTCTCGGCAAGACCAACGTGCCTGAGATGGCGATTCCGTACGAAACCGACAACCCGGTATTTGGACGAACCAGCAATCCTCATGACTTAAGTCGGACGCCCGGCGGATCCAGCGGCGGGGAAGCGGCCGCCATTGCAGCCGGACTCTCACCGGCTGGGATCGGCAGCGATCTCGCGGGTTCGATTCGCGTGCCCGCGCACTTCTGCGGCATCGCCGGATTGAAACCTACGACCGGTGCGGTGCCGATGGAAGGTCATCTGCCCCTAGCGACGGGATCACTGGCTTTGGGAGCGAGCATTGGTCCGATGGCTCGCAGAGTTGCGGATCTCGCTTTACTCTTCAGAGTGATCGGCGACAAACCAGACACAAGGCCACTGGTTGAAGCAGTGGATGAGTTAAGCAACGTAGGGGTCGCGTGGTACACCGACGACGGGATTGCGCCGGTTACAGACGAAACGAGCGCTGCGATTAAGGCCGCGGCGAAATCTCTCAGCGATGCCGGTCTGGAGGTGAACGAAGAGAGACCGCCGGGCGTATCGCGCGGATCGGCACTTTGGATCGAATTGTTTTCGCGCGCCGCCAGCGCCCAACTCAGGGAGTTTTATCGGGGCCGGGAAAATGAGGCCGGGCCGTTGGTCTCAAACCTGCTTCGTAACTTCGAATCAGAAATCGATCTTCAGGGGAAAATAAGCAAGGCCGAAAAGGTTGCCGCCGCCGTTTTGGAGGGCGAGCGTTTGCGAGAGGATCTCTTGCGATGGATGAAAACGACGCACTTGATTCTCGCGCCGGTAGGATCCTCACCTGCGTTCGAGCACGGAGCGCGCCATATCGACGTCAACGGACAATCGATCAGCGTCTTTCGCGCGTTCAGCTACTCGCAGACTTTCAATGTCTTCGGACTGCCGACTGTCGTCGTCCCGGCGGGATCATCTGCGACAGGCTTGCCGATTGGGGTGCAAATTATTGGCGGTCCACTTGAGGAACGATTAGTCCTCAAGGCGGCCGCGATCGTCGAAAAGAGCTTGTACTCTACGACCCGGAAAATATGCAAGGAGTTGAGAGTGGATAAGTGAGCTATTCGTCTGAGCTAGATATAACACCAAGGGCCGGATTTCCCGGCCCTTCATTAGGTGCTTTTTGCTCTGGACGTGTCTTGGCGGGAGCAATGATCTCGGCGGCAAGTCGTTGCGCTTCCGGACTGAGATTGTGGAAAATCTCTGACCGCTTGGCCCCGTGTGGCTTTTTGGCAATGAGAGCCAAGCCGTACATATCCACAAATGAAATTGGTTCCATGTTGGTTTCCAGAAGGATCAACTTTACCTAACTATCAGCAGAGTCAGCCATACCTTTTTTATCATTTGACAACGTAACTGTCAATCCGTTGTTTTACTGCCACAATTCACAAAATGGATGCCGGACAAGGTTGGATATCCACTGCTACCGCCATCGTCCCGGCCATCTGCGGCCCACTCTGTTTCACGCTCTCGGGACAAACTCAAAATGACTCCGTCCTCATTGGGGGGTAAGTTGATGGTCACTGCCTCGCCCGTCTTGGCGTCTTTCCATAGGGCCATTGCCCGTGAACGGCCCTGGATTGAAGGTGGCCGGCTAAGTTGACTCATCCCAACACTGGTCAGAGTCAGCACTGATGAACCAGGATCGTCGGCCAGAACTGTGGCATAACGAGCGGGCCAACGTTGAGCCAGTTGGGGACCGTCCATCAAAAGCGCGATGACCAGATTGGGTCCCACGGCTCGAACTATTTCCGAGACCGGATCCTGTCGAGCCAGATCCTCACAAATCAGAGCACAGACGGTCAGCCACTCGTCAAGCACCACAAAGTAGAGCTCGCGCTTGTCGATGGAAATGTGCTCCCACCAATTGCCTTCGATATCCAAACAACTGCCGAGACCGTATTGAACGATTTGCCGCTTGTCTAAACGCCAGCGGTGATGTTTGTCCTGAGCGTGCGAAAAGTACGCGCCTGCTTGGGTGGGCCCCGCACCGGTCGAGGGTGCAATGTCTACCGGAATATCAAAACGTAAGTAGTTTTTGCCCGCGGCGCCGCTTGAGGCGGGACTCTCACGCACGCCGCAAATCAAGAAGATTTTCTCGGGCATTAGCAGCGCGCTAACCTCTCGATACTGCTCGACGGTGAGTGCGATCTCAGGAAAGACAACGCCGTCGATCTTATCGACCACTTGGGTTGCGTTGTAAAGCATCGTTTCGAGTTGTAGCCGAATGTCCTTCGGATTCCGGTCGGGCGGTTTATATTCAAAAAAGCCGAAATGTTTTGGCATGTTCAAAAGCTCGGCTTCTGGCGGCTGCACCTGACGAAAATGCTTAGGGTTTACCCATCTGGGCCACGGCGCAAGCAAAAGGTTTATGCAGTGTCGTTCGCTGGCGGGTTCGAGACGGGGACGCTCGGCCCATTTGGCGCGCACGTCGCCGGCCGGGCAAAGAGCCAGATGATGTGTGAGAGATCGGATCGTGATTCCGCTCTGCGGAGTATGCAACTTGGGCAATACCCTGACTACAGAGTGATCGATCAGTTTACCGAGGGTGGAAAAGTCGAAGCTTTTTGCTGAGGCTTGTAACAAGTGAGATGCCTCTTCCAGAAAATGGTCTACATCGTCGTGTGAGACGGTGCAGCCCACTCCTTTGCATGCTTCATCCGCGCAAGAGCAAAGCCGAAGGAGAACGTTGCACAATTGGTCATGGTGGCGCACCTCAGCCACTTTGACGGTCGTGTTGTCGAGAATCGCCTGACGCAGCTCTAGGACGATGGGGGGAGGAGCAAGATTCGCGCGCCAGTCTTTTCCAGCCGACTTTATCTCCCTCACCCATTCGCGATTTGTCTCGTCCCGCTTCCACCCTGAAACGGCGTAGCAATACGCGCCCGACTTTAACAAGAGCGAGGCAACCAGGGCAAAGACGTCGGGTGGCCAGTTAAAGAATTCGTCGA
>DASWQK010000286.1:0-3725 GCA_036403735.1 Pyrinomonadaceae bacterium | reverse complement strand
TCGATGCTGCGATCTGCGTCATCAAGATCGAGAGTCAAAGCGATTTTGTGGCCCTGGTCAGCGGCCAGCTTGCCGACCAGTTGGCCCATCGCGCCGTATCCGATTAGAGCGATCTTCATCCGTGACTGTTCCACCCGGTCTTTATAAACAGCAACGCTTGCCTCAGACAAGATTTCCTTTTTTTCATTCACACCTGGGCTTCAGCCAGGTGCGAGATGCTGCTTAAATTGGGGGAAACCGTTTAGACGGTTTCCGTTATACCAAAGAATCTGTCGTCGCCTGGCTGAAGCACAGGCGTGAATAAGATATCAGGCCTTATCTCCCCATGAGGCTTTTCGCTAAGTCACAATAAAGTTTGACAGCTCGCCGCAATTCATCCTTGCTCACTCTTTCATGATCCGTGTGCGCGACTAATATCGATCCTGGTCCAATCAACAAGGGCTGTCCCCAATTCGACAGGTAGGGAATGTCAGTCGTGAAGCGCGCCACCATTTGATCGAAGCCGTCGATTGTTATCAGCCGCACCGGATCATGAACTGACCGGTAGTCGATCGTCACGCGTTCGGCGATAGCATCTTCGACCAAAGTCCTGACTGAATCTGACTCGACCGCCAGACGCAGCTGAAGCGTCGCCTGCGCGGCGTCGGGAATTACGTTTGCTCGCGTGCCGCCTGCGATGATTCCTATGTTGCACGTAGTTTCGCCAAACACCTGATCGCCCGGCCAGGCGAGATTGCGAATATCATCGAGCACATCCAGCAATTTCTCGATCGCCGATTCGCCGGCTTCGGGATAAGCAGAATGCGCGGCTCGGCCCTGTGCGGCGATGACTGCTTGCAGCGAGCCCTTGGTCCCGATAGCAAGTTGGTTGTCCGTAGGCTCGCCATTGATTAAGTATTCGCACGATTCTGCCAGCGGATGTTGATTGGCAAGCTTCGCGCCGTCACTCGTTACTTCTTCGTCAACGGTAAACAGCAGTCCGATTTCGTTGAAGCCTTCAGCGCGAAGCTTTTCGGCGGCGGCAATTTGAGCCGCGATAATTCCTTTGGCATCACAGGCGCCTCGTCCGTAGATGAATTCATCGTCTTCGCTTGAGGCGATGAACGGCGGCACCGTGTCCATGTGCGTCGAAAGCACAATGCGTGGTCGAGCTTCCGTGGTGGCAATGATATTCGATCTCTCGTCGGCGACGTCCTGGAGTTCGACATGATACCCGAGCCGCACCAACAATTCGCCCAGCGACGTGCCGATTTGAAATTCGTCGCCCGTCACGGAAGGAATGTCGATCAGCTCACGCGTGAGTTTGAAGACATCGATCACGAGATGACCTCCTCCAGCTGAGCGTGATCGGGGCAGTAGCCCGACCGTGAGGGAGGGCTTAACACACAAGTCACGCTAAAATCTCCTCCACCACATTTCTCACAACGCTTTGTTCTTCAAAACACACCCGATGCAGACGCTCGATAGCTTCCGCCGCGTGAGCTTCGTCAACCATAAAGGTCAGATTAACGCTGGAGGCGCCAACCGAAATCATCGAAACGTTAATGTCGCTGATGACTGAGAAAACTCGAGTCGCAATCCCCGGCGTGTTACGCAAGCCCTCGCCCACGACTGAAATTATTGTGCGGTCCTTTTCTACTTCCACTGTTCCAAGTTGTTCAAGATCAGCGATCAGATCCGGCAACGCACTCACGTCATCGATCGAAAGCGACACGCTCACTTCCGAAGTCGTCACGACGTCGACCGCGGTTCGGTGTCGATCGAACACTTCGAACAGAGCGCGCAAGAAACCGTAGGCGCCGAGCATTCGCGCCGAAGTGACCTGGACCGTGGTGATTCCAGTTTTGTGCGCGATTGCTTTGATTGTTTGCGGTGCGGCTGCTGATTCTGAAACTATCAGCGTGCCGGCTTCGCGCGACGCGCGCGAGTTACACACGCGCACCGGAATGCGCTTGTCGATCGCCGGCTGAATTGTTTTCGGATGCAGGACCTTGGCGCCAAAGTAAGCGAGCTCGGCCGCTTCCTGATACGACAAAATCGGGATTGTGCGCGCGTTCTGGACGATTCGCGGATCAGCCGTAAGCACGCCGCTCACGTCGGTCCAGATCTGAATCTCGCGTGCGTCCAATGCCGCGCCGATAATCGCGGCTGAGTAATCAGATCCGCCGCGTCCGAGCGTTGTGGTCACGCCTCTGGCCGTGCTGCCGATGAACCCACCCAACACGGGGATCTTCGCGGCGTTAAGCAATGGCTCGAGTTCAGTCTTGATCGCGTCCGCCGTCTCAGCTTGCGGCGTCGCGGCGCCATACGTCTCGTCGGTCTTGATGCAGCGACGAGCGTCAACGTGACGCGCGGCCACGTCGGCCGCAGCCAGCGCGGCCGTTAACAATTGAGAAGAAAGATGTTCGCCGTAGGCCACGATCTCATCCTGAAGCGGCGGGCTGGTAACGGGATGCGCGGCGATGATCTTGTGTAACTGCCGAATCTTGCTGCGCGCATCGCCGGTGGTCGACACGAATGCTGCGCACGATTCCTTGTCGAGCAATTCTTTGGCAATCGCCAGGTGGCGATCGAAATCAACATCGAGCGATTTGGTGGCGGCGCGGGCATCGCCATCGATCGCTTTTACGACACTGGCCAATAATGAATTAGTGAATCCGCCGATTGCCGATACGACAATCACCGGGCGCGAGTTGACCGCCAACTTCACGATTGCACACACGTTGCGGATCGCCGTCGCGTCCTCAACGGAAGTGCCGCCGAATTTCATGATGGTTGGTTTCATAAAAACTTCGTTGGGAGTTCCGCCTTTAGGCGGCAATTTCGTCTCACCAGACACCGCGTAAACGCGGAACTCCAAACGCACAACAAGCCAGTCGTAGAGAATACGACTGGTCAAACGATTCTGCGAAACCCTCACGACATAAAACATTGACCCAGGTCTCAAGGACCCGGCGCTTCTTCTCACGATAATTGCTCACGGCGAGGTTTGTAGTTAGCGGCCGCGCGTCGCCACCGTTGAAATCACTAAGAGCGATTAGTCGGAACGCCCTCGCCACGGTGGTCGTAGTCCATCTTTACGAGTAATTCAGGGGCGAATCACCCCCGCTTGATCGGCAACTCCGGGCCTCGTACAATCTCCAATTGCATTCGAGGGGTATTACGAGTCAAAGAGATTAGAAGCAAATAAAACCGATGGCTAGTTTCGATAAAGTCTTAACCAAAGTTTTTGGCAGTAGTAACGAGCGCTTCTTAAAGAGCATTCGGCCGACGATCGAGCGGATCAACGAGTTCGAGCCTTCCCTTAAGAACCTTTCGGACGACGAACTGCGCGCGAAGACCATTGGGTTCAAAGAGCGAGTCGCAGACGCGGTCAAAGACGCGCGCGACAAGGACGATCGCAAGTATCGCGAACAGGAAGTCCTGAACGAAATCCTGCCTGAAGCGTTCGCGGTCGTCCGCGAAGCCAGCATGCGCACCACCGGCATGCGGCACTTCGACGTGCAAATGATCGGCGGCCTCGTGCTGCACCAGGGCAAGATTGCCGAGATGCGCACGGGCGAAGGCAAGACGCTGGTCGCTACTTTGCCTGCTTACCTTAACGCCTTAACCGGCCGTGGCGTCCACTGTATTACGGTCAACGATTACCTCGCGGCGCGCGACGCCGAATGGATGGGCCAGATTTATCGCTTCCTTGGTTTGGAGGTTGGCGTCATCCAAAACGA
>DASWQK010000285.1:0-10134 GCA_036403735.1 Pyrinomonadaceae bacterium | reverse complement strand
AGCGCTTCTGATATCGCCGGGGGCTGGATGCGAGTTGCGGCCTAATTCGAATGCGAGAGTTTCAGCCCGCTCAGTTGCGCGGACATTAACCGCGACCTGGGCTCCACGCTCGAGAAAGCGCTCGGCAGTCGCGCGACCCAGACCGCGGCCGGCGCCCGTAATCAGCACGACACGTCCGGCAAAGTCCTGCTCCATCTTTCTGCTCTCCTAACGGTCAATTACTTCTGGTCGGTTCTTTTGCGGCGGCACTCAGTCCCTGATAAAGAGATACGGTTGCAGCTCATGATCCGTTACGTACCAGCTCATACCCGCGGTGATTTGTTAAGCGGTGTATGATCTTCAGCGCGCTCTGCTTTCACCCGACTCACTAAAGCAAACTATTTGATCTTGAATTCGAACAACGAAGATTCATTTCCCAATCTATCAACGCTCGTCACAATAATTGTTTTGATTTTCCTGTCAGCCGAAAGCGCGATTGATTTGTTCGCCGCGGGCAAAACAGAATAACCCCAGCCGTTTTGGTCTCTTGCGTAAACGACAAACCAGAAAGCCTTTCGCGTGCCTCGCTCCGTCCAAGTCGCGCGGACGAATTTTTCATCGCGCGTAATTCTGACTTTCGGCGCGAGAATCTTTGGACTCTTTATCCAACTCGTTCGCGGAATTAATGCATGGGCCGCGTAAACGGTTTCGCCCAAAACCTTTTGAATACCGCCCAAATCATTTCGCAAAGATTTGAAGCTGAAATGGATCGCACCGAGCGTTTGCGTCGAAGCCTTTGTTAATCCTATTTGATTCGAAATTTCATCAGCGGTGAAATTGGCATTTGAGCCGATGCGATATGTCGCAATGCCCGGCCAAATGTGACGATTCTTTGTATTCTGTGATTTCCACCAATTGAGCAGGACGGGAAAGGATTGACCTTTCCGCGCCGTCTCCCAGTAAAGCTGCGGCGCGAGGTAATCAACTGTTCCATCCTGCAACCATTTGCGCGCGTCGGCATAAAGCTCGGCGTAAGCGTTAAGTCCGACGATTTCCTTTTCCGGAAACGGTTGCCAAATTCCGAAAGGAGATATCCCGTACAGAATTTCTGGTTTTATTCTTTTGATTTCGCGCCCGACAGCCTCAATAAAATCGTTTACGTTTTTTCGGCGCCAGTCATTACGTGAAAGTCTCCCACCTGAATTCTCATATTTCTCCCAGGTAGCGTCGTCGGGAAATTCAATTTTCTTGCCGTTGGCGTCCTTTTCCGCATAAGGATAAAAGTAGTCGTCAAAATGAACGCCATCTATGTCGTATCTTCGTGTGACATCCGCGATCACGCTCAAACTGTAATCCTGAACTTCCCTGGCACCCGGATCCAGCCACAAGTATTTTCCATATTTCCTGACCAAATCGGGACGTCGTCTCGAGACGTGGTTTTCCGAGACCGTTTTTGCCGCTGGGTGCAGGGCGCGATACGGATTAAACCACGCGTGAACCAGAATTCCGCGTTTGTGCGCTTCGGCAACCAAAAATTCAAGCGGGTCAAACGACTGTGCTTTACCCATTCCGCCCGTTAGGAATTCCGACCACGGCTCGATCTCCGATCGGTAAAGCGCGTCGCACTGCGGGCGCACTTGAAAAATGACTGCGTTTAATTTTAGCGATACGGCGAGTTCTAAAGTTTGCAGAATTTCCGCTTTTTGCTGCTCGACGGAGAGTGCTTGTTTGGTCGGAAAATCAATGTTGTCGACCGTTGCTATCCAGACCGCGCGAAATTCGCGTTCGGGTTTCGAAATGGTCTGACTGTGCGCGGCAATACTGAAAGAGACTAGAAAAAGAAACAAGCACCGGGTAACTGCGAATTTCATTAGTTTCACACAGAGAAGAATTACTAAAACGGAAGTGATCGAACGCAAAGGCGCTGATACGCCTCACTACTCTGCCAGGGTCACGACTTGACCGACGCGAAGCTCACCTGCCCTGACCACCGTGCCGTACACGCCGGCGTAATTCTGGTTCAGACGAACCACAGTCTTCATTACTTCAGAATCTCGCTCGCCTGTGTCCGGATCAAAATTAACCATGACACATCGCTCATCCTTCATAGTAACTCCGACGGCTGCGCCGCTGCCCGCTTCACCAAAGATCAATGTGCGGCCCACCCACCTGTTTTCTGCGAACGGCTCAGCCCCGATGGCAGCCAACGGGGTTTCGATCACAACGTTTGGTCGAAATCTGCGCAGGTCGCAAAGGTCGACGCCTCGACCTGATTCGCGCGCGACCGCGTGCACGGTGCCGAGGCTGATTACCGAAATCGGAGACTCGTCGAAGATGCCGTGTTTGAGATTCATCAATTCAATATCACCGCCATACCGGCTCGAGATTTCCTCGCGTAGTTCGTTGCTTCGCAGTTCGTACTCTTTCCCGTCCGGCGTACGAACGTGCGTCGGGAGTGGCTCAGCAGAGTTGCTGTCTAGCCCGATTGGTTTATAGAGGAGCAACTCCGGTAATTTGCTCGCTGTCAGCCATGGGAACCCACTCGTGTCTGCGAGTCGCCGAAAAGCCAACCTGCGATCACCCTCAATGCCATACCAACTGAGCGTGGCAACATCGAGTAATTCACCGGCCATTGACTTAACCGGGTAACGATAGATGGCGCTAATTCGTCCTAGTTCCATATGACTCCACTGCACTTCTATGCTGTGACAATGCAGGCACTCTCATTCAACCTTCGCCGACTCTGGTCCATTGAGGTTATCTATCTCGAGAGTTTAAGGAAGACGGGATCGTCGCTGCTCAAGTTCGCTGCGGACTATCAATCGTGACAGTTTGTTGCTCGCGGAAACTTCTCTTTTCTTGACTTGTCACCCTCAGTTGAGTTCGAGCGACCCAGATTGTAACGCGCTACCGGTTTGGCGTTAACAGAAAAGCGGGAGCGCGGCCGTCACCTCGCCGTGCGACGGGCCTCTATGTTCGGGTTGTTGGATTATCGGGACCGGCGCCATGGCAGGCCCCACAGTCCGCGCACCGAGAGGATGACGGAGAAGAGCCCGAGCACGCCAATCGCGAGCAGCGTCCAGACGAAAAAGAAGTGTCCGCTGGTACCGGCGAGCCTGCTGGTGATGCCGACACCCTTCCCCTTCATGTGAACGTAGGGGACGACCAATGAAAAGAGCGACAAGAGGAACATGATGATGTACCCCGATCGCCGTTCGGCAAGCACCAGCGTCGCGTACAGCCAGACGACGGAGAAGGGCACCACCATAACGAGGTTTGCGAGCCCTCCCGGCTCCCACCCGTACACGATGTCGCCCGCCAGGTGAAAGGTAAGAAAGAGGAGCAAGAGCAGAGACGTGATGGTTAATATAAGACTGTTTTTCATTTGATATTCTCCCGTTAGATTTGCGTGTGCCTCTTTGTGAGGCACATGATCGATCGATCGCGGCTTTCATTTCAGATGGCCGCCGCTGCTGCGCTGGCCTGCTCCTTCCATCGTTGTTCGTTCACGCCGAACACGAGCAGCCAAAAAATCGTCACGGCTGAACTCAGCAGGCCGATCAGTGCGGCGAAGAGAAAGACGCGGTGACCCAGGGGCGGATACAGAAAAGTCAGCCAACCCAAACCTGAAATCATTCCCAGAACGCCGAGGAACCGCGGCAGGAAGGTGGAGCGGAAAATCAGAAAGCCGTTAAGGATGGTTGAGAATCCGAAAAAAGCCAGGGCCATCGCGGCGCCCTGATCATTCACCTTAAGAAGTAGGAGCGCCAGCCCCTGCAACTGCTGCGTGGTGAACCCACTCAGCACAGACACGCCGCCTGGGGCGGAGGAGTTAGTGACTCCGAGCACAAACAAGGGCACAATAAAGAAGACGCGCGCGAAAGTCTTGATGACGCAACCAGTAAGTTCCAGAAACGCGGCGCTTAAGGCGACGCTTTTGCTCACCGGCCTCAGCAAAACATAAAACAGAGCCGCTGTGGCAATCTGACAAGCCATCTCGATCAGGTAGGCGGTGAATGCCAACTGAAACAGGCCCCGGTGCGTCAGGATGTTGGTCGCCGTTGCCGCAGCGTCGGCAAAGACAATCAGCCTGTTGCTGACGAAGCCCTGGGCGAATACTCCCAACAATATCGTGACCAAGAATAAACCACCCGCAAGCCTGGCCTTGAACTGCGGCGATGATTTCGCGATCTGTTCTCTCATTACGCTGGTACTCATTTGTTTTTCCTTGTAAGTGTCCGCAAGTTGGACGACGCCCTTCGGATTTACGCTTTGAAAAACTCAATTGCAAGAGAGGAGCGGCGAAAATTTTGGAGTGCGGTGGCTTGACACCGCTTTGGTCGCATGCGTAATCCTTCGTAATTTCCCCGATGTGATTCGCTGGCCAATCGAAAGCGGCGTCAAGCCGCCGCACTCCAAATTGTTTTTCAGCACCCTGCACGTTACCGTAAGATCACCTCTACTCATTTGGTCCGCTGAAGCTGCATGCCTGGGGCACGAATTGGCGGCTTTCCATTCAAACTGTAAGTGAATGCCTCAATGTGATGATCCGCGTCCACCATTGTAAACACAGCATCGCGCATGAGGAATTTCTCGGCATTCCCGGAGACGTCCAGGAAGTCGAATGTTACCGTGTTTCCGTCCGGCGACAACTTACCCTGCATCCGCGGCCGATTTCCGGAGTCGCAAAAATGCGTCAGGAGCAAGCGATCCCCCTCCACATAAATCATCGTGATCGGATCGTCCGGCCGTCCGCTTGCGGTCATCTCATGAAGGATAGCGTTGCCGGTGGATGTCACCCGAATGGTCACATTCCCGGACATGCCCATATAGGTGCCTTCCCAGCTACCTGCCAGAGTCTTCAGTTTCTCAAACGCCTTTTGTGCATCGGACTGTGGGCCAGACGTTTTCGGCATCGGCATCTGCTGCGGCAACGCAACGGCGGCCGTCGCAACCAGGATGATTAGAATTGTTAGTTTGCGCATTGGTTCTCCTCTTGAATGGTTTGTGGAACTGCAACGATCGACGGCTATGCTAAGCGAAAGCCGGGCGGGGCTGTGTAAAGTGTTCGTAAAGTGACCACCGTTTTGTAAAGACGAGGTAAAGTCATGGTCCGAGTCGATGCCGGTGATCAGATTTGAAAGCTATAATGCGAGCGATGTTCGCTCGGATAAGACGCGTCAGAATAAATTGGCTGGTGTCGGCGTGCGTGGCGGTGTTGCTGCTCACGGCGCTCGCCGGCGTGCTCCAGTATCGCGGGATCAATCGCTGGAGCAACGCAGTCCGGCGACAACGCCGTGAAGTCATGGAGAGGACGCTACGAAACTTCAGCGGCGATTTCCGAGCTACCCTGCTGCAACTGCTGCCTTTCTTCCGCCCTCCGCCGGACGAAAGAGCCGATGCCGCATTCGAGCCATACATGATCGAGAGTGCCAGACGATGGCACAGCACTTCTGACCGCCCGCAACTGCTAGCTTCGATCAGCATCGGCACGCAGAGCGACAAGGGAGTCGTCTTCAGACGGCTGCAGACCGGCGACAACCAATTCAAGACTGAAGATTGGCCCAACGAGTTTGTTGTTTATCGCCGGATCCTGGAGGAGCGTCTGCGTTTGCCCGGAAGCGAGTCTCCGCTTTTCCCGAATGGACCGGGGTCCCCAAGCGGGCAGTCCGGTTGGGGTGGTGGTTCTGCGTTTGCGTTTTTTCAAGGCAGACCGGTGTTGATATTTCCACTTGTTACGGCAGCCACGCCCACACCAGCGTCGCAACAGCTGCGGGGCTGGTGTTTTCTTGAGGTCAAGATTGACTACCTCCGTCAGTACCTGCTTCCCGAACTAGTGGCGCGACACTACGGTACCGGTGTCCATGATCAGGTGGCGGTCGTTGCCAGCTACCCCTTGAGTATGATCTATGGTTCGGATCAAACGCTGACGATCGGATCGTTGTCACAGGTTGACGCCGGCATTGTCTTGCTCGACGCAAGCCTGCCGCAGGATGGTAAAGGGCCACCACGTTCCCCCGATGGCTTCGCGCCGGGACCGTCACCATTTGTGTCCGACCCGCCCGGTGTGCCGCTCGCTGAGATCAGTGGCAATCGAAGAGGCGTCGACGACCGGGCGTGGCTGTTGGTGGTGAAAAACAAAACTGGTTCGTTTGAAGCGCTCGTCGAATATTCACGCCAGCACACGGTTCGCTTGAATTTCTGGATGCTCGTGCTGTTTGCCGTGACCTCAGTGATGTTGATGTTGGCCACGTTGCGCGCGCGCCGTTTGGCGCAACAACAGATGGAGTTCGTGGCGGGTGTCTCTCACGAATTGCGCACGCCGCTGACCGTCATTCAATCGACGAGCTACAATTTATCGCAGGGCACGATCCAGGACCCCAGCCGGGTGCAACAATACGGTGACGTGATTCAACGTGAGGCGCGCCGGCTGATCAATCAGGTCGAACGAATGCTTAGCTTTGCGGGTATTCAATCGGGTCGTCGAGTTTATGACCCACAACCGACCAACGTGACTGAGATAGCTGAACGCTCTTTGGCCGAGTACGCCGTAGCTTTCGCGGAAGATGGCTGGCAAATCGAGCAGCACTTTGCAGAAGATCTACCTCTGGTGCTCACTGATGGTCCCGCAGTTGAAAGTGCGCTGAAGAACTTGTTTGAGAACGCGATCAAGTACGCAGCACAGGGCAAGTGGTTGAGTGTCAGCGCGTGTGCCGCGCAAAACAGGAAGGGCCGAGAAGTGCAAATCACCGTTGCTGACCGCGGTCCGGGAATCGCGCCGAAGGACCTGCCGCATATCTTCGAACCTTTCTATCGCGGACAGAGTGAGACTGCCGCGACGACCAGCGGCACGGGATTGGGTTTGTGTCTCGTCGAGCGTAACCTGCGCGCGCTTGGCGGCAGCGTGACAGTGCAGTCAGCGCCAGGTGACGGGACATCGTTCACGTTGCATCTGCCGGTTTCGTGATTTAGCGTGCGGGAGTGTGCAAGGGTTAGGTCCGAAGGACCGGCATTTAATAGCCACGGCCGTTAGGCCGCGGCTGGTCCGAAGTAGGAATCGTCGAGTGCCGAAGGTGCGGCACTAAACCGCATTCACCGCGCAAAAGAGTTCCGGCCCTACGGGCCTCGGCCTCAATCCGATATTTTGATCCACGGCCTTACGGCCGTGGCTATTGAATACCGCGCCTTCGGCGCTATTAGCACCACGATGGCAAACAAGATCCTTTTGATTGAAGACGACTCAGGCATCACGATGGCCCTGACTGACCTGCTCAACGCGGAAGACTATCGCGTTGAGACGGCCGCTGATGGCTTGACGGGTTTAGCGCGCGCCCGCGAAGGCAATTTCGACGTGATCATTCTGGACGTCATGCTGCCCGGCAAAAACGGCTTTGATGTGTGCCGCGATCTGCGGCAACAAAGTATCACGACGCCGATTCTGATGCTGACGGCGCGGGGCCAGGTAATCGACAAAGTCCTGGGCCTGAAGCTGGGCGCGGATGACTATCTTTGCAAACCATTCGAGCCGCTCGAGCTGCTGGCGCGTCTGGAAGCATTGCTCCGACGCAGCCGGACCACGGCGAGCGTAGCGGAGCCGCTCGAGGCGTTTAGCTTTGGCTCTGTCATGGTGAACTTTCGGAGCACCGAGGTGCACCGCAAGGGTAAGCAGGTCGAACTCTCTGCGCGCGAGTTTCAACTGCTCTCCTACTTTATCGCCCAACGCGGCGCTACGCTTTCGCGCGATGAACTACTGCGCGAGGTTTGGGGCTATGACACCGGAATGCTGACCCGCACCGTTGACGTTCACGTGGGCTGGTTGCGGCAAAAGCTCGAAGACGACGCGAAGGAGCCGCGGCATTTTCTCACCATGCGCGGCCACGGTTATAAGTTTGTGGCGTAGCGGACTGCCGGGCTGACGAAGCCGGATATTTTAATGAGAAGTTCAGGGCTCATTGTTGCGATGCGAGATCATCCGCCAGTTAAGGCCGGCGGCCGTTTTCAATCTGCCAGGACACATCATTCAAGCCGTAACGGTCACGTATGCTCGACGCACACCCCAGGCATCGGGAAGCTGAGCTTCACCTATCACTTTCTTTTGGTGGGTATGTTACCGCCGCGGCGAGGTCGTAACATCTGTGAGACTCACTCGCAAAACGGGCCAATTATCGGTACAAAATGAAATTACTACTGAAGCGGAATGGACGCGCGCGTCCATTAAGGCGAGTTCTTTGATCTGCCGAACGAGTCAGATCTTCAAATGTGTTAGGAATTTTGCCGTCCCGTACGGGCGTCGAACCCGTGTCGCCCCCGTGAAAGAGAAGGACCCTATTGCGGACCGGATTGTAGGAATCTTTGCCAACATAGTTGTCCATCGTTACTTGTACTCTTTGATCGAGCTTTACCTTTCCGCCATCAATCTGCTTCATCACCGCCATGCCAATGGGGAGCTTATAGACGCTCTGCATCGGAAAGTGATCGCGAGGATTAAGCGAAACCGTATCGCCAGTTTCCAAAACCATCGCGGCGACTCCGACTTTTCCCTTGGCCTCGGAAGCTATTTGCACGAGTTGGTTTTGTAGCCTTACCTGGTCGAATGTTGTCGCTTTGTCTCCAATGGAGAAACCGGAAATAGCAGTGACTGCGAAGACCAGAGTTAAAGTGCCGGAACAGACTGTTGGGAACCGCAAACTCATTACGTGTTGACCTCTCAAGTGATTAGTCGCGCTCAAGGTTAGCCGCCCAACCTCTATGTATTCACCAAAACTGTTCTAAAATAATCTGAAGTACTGCAATATGCATAGCTAGAAAGAGCCGGAGGGATGAATGCCTCCCGCCAGAGATAAGGGATCAATTAAAGCACACGGGGCCTTGCGTTTACTTCCCAGTTTAGTTCCAGTGTTTCAACTCCGGCCAAACTTCTGACAAAGGTCGTTTCAGTTCGTGGCAGATGAAAATCCTATAGTGCTCATCCTCCATGGCCAAAGGGTGTTCATTAGTTCCAGCTTCTTCCACACTATTGCAATAGCGCTCGGCCCTCGCTCGGTTCCATTGCAACAGAATTATGTCTTCGCCTTTGTAATCGCGCGGACCCCACAAATAATAGTTCTGATGAGCGCTGATGGCTTTCGGCAAACCGTAGCGGGCGCCAAAGAAATCGATCGCGCCTGCCTCGCCATAATTGTTTTCGAAGATTGCTGTCCTGGAGCGCTGTTCAGGCGGAAGACTGTTATAGACCCGGGTAACGCCGCCGATGTTCCGACTTTTAGACGATAACTTGATGGGAACCAAGATGAATGACGCGCTACGATCGCGTTTCCATCGCGGCGTTGGCTTGTTTCTTCCAGCTCGAAGCATTCACCCCCATCACGAGGAGCCATAGGGTCACCGATCCTTCGCCAAGAAGGCCGGGCCACAGAATGTATGGGAACAGATGATCCGCAAATGCGGGTGAGAGGAAGTTCGCAAACATGGCGATCAGGTGACCCAAACCGGCAAGGGCCATCAGCATCCCCACAATTCGCGGCAGGAAGGTTGACCTGAAAATGAGATAGCCGATCAGGAGGCAATAGAATCCGAAAAATACCATACCGACGCTGAAAGCCTCGCCATTTAATTTGAGAAGCATGAGGGCCAGCGCCTGTAACTGTTCCGGCTTGAATACGCTCAAGTATTGCTCGCCTCCCAAGACAACGAACTGAGCGAGGTTAAAGACGCAACCAAGAGCCCACACAGCGCACCCCACGAGGCTGAAGAAGGCTGCGTGTAAAGACAAGCTTGGATTCACCGGCTTAAGCAATGCATAGAGAAGAGCCGTGACCGCGACATAACTTGCGGTCCCGACGAGGACGGCGACGAAACCCAACCGAAACAAAGACTCGTGCGCCAGGATATTGGTCGCGGTAGCCGCGGCATCCCCGTCTACCACCAGTCGGCCGCGAACGAAGCCCAAGCCGAAGATCCCCGTCACTATGGTGATCAGGTAAATGAGACCCGCGATCCTAGCCTTGAGACGCGGCGAAGACTCTGTTATCCGTTTCATCGTTTTCGTCTCCATGAGGGCGAACGCTGTAGTCTCGTAGTGAACAAGTAGTCAGGAGTCGCTTGGGTCGACCCCAAGGCCGGGTTGAGACCGAAAGCCTTTCACTATGAGCCACA
>DASWQK010000284.1:0-3851 GCA_036403735.1 Pyrinomonadaceae bacterium | reverse complement strand
ATGTGATGAACTTGTGAGACTGACGCTGCATCCCGACGCGCGCCGGTGATAGAGACTTTAGTGTCAAACAATGAAAACAATTGCGCTCCAGCTTCTCTGCGCGATCGCTAGTGCAACCGGCGCGTTTTCACTTCCACAGCTTGATACTCCGCCGGGCGTCACCATTGGCAATTTCAAGTTAGAGACATTCACCAGCGTCAGTTCGGCTGGTTCGATCGCGGGCGCGCCGGACAGCAATCTGAATCGCCTGCCACTGCCAACTGACGGCTCGGCCGTCAGGATCGAACGGACAGAGTTGCATGTTTATTCAATGGATGTGAATAACAACGGGCCGAAAGCAATCAGAGCCCTGGTGTGGGATTTCATCTTCGCCGACACGACGACCAATAAAGAAATGCTGCGCCGGTCGTTCGCGAATGTTCAGCAGATTGATACCGGAAAACACAAGACTATTAAGTTCACTACGCAACTCTCCCCGCCAAAGATTGTGACGGCAGAGGCACTCAAGAACGGGAAGACCCCGTTTCTTCAACGTGCGCAGCTCCAGTGCGTCCAGTTCGCTGACGGCTCGATATGGGAGCAGGCCGAAGCAATTGGAAAGCCGTGTGAGCGCCTGGGCCGATGGCTCGAGCGACGGAAGACCTGGCGCCCGGGCCTTGAAGATCTGCCGTTCAATCCATAGTCTTACAACCCTGCGCTCGTCCGAGCATGCTGAATATTCGCCGAATCAAAATGAGAACCATGAAAATGATCCGTCTGACTGCCGCGTTGTGTGTGATATCGATCTCTCTGCCGCTGGTTGTGCCGGCCCAAAAACAAACCACCAGTGCGAAGCCGTTCGAACTTACCGTTGACAGCATCATGCGCGGTCCGCGCCTGGTCGGATATCCGCCGACGAACGTTTATTGGTCGCAGGACAGCCAGCGTGTTTACTTTCGTTGGAAGCAACCCGACGAGCCGCGTCTGAAGGAGATGAGTCTTTACGTCGTTAATCGTGACGGCTCGGGGCTGCGGCGATTGACTGAGGAGGAGTCGAAGCAAGCGCCACCGCCGAATGGTGAGTTGTCGAAAGACAAAACGATGACCGTGTTCACCGAAGAAGGTGACATTTTCATTTACGATCACGCGAAGGGAACTCGCCGGCAAATCACCCGCACCGTCGATGCTGAAACCAGTCCGCACTTCACTTTCGATCAGAAGCATATTTATTTCGCGCGACTGAGTAATCTCTATGTGATCTCTCTGGATGGTGGATCGCTTGAACAATTAACCGATATTCGTGCGGGCGGCGGGGTCCCGAGTGCAACGCCGAAGGGAACGGACAGCCAGGAGGCTTTGAAAAAGGAAGAGCGCGGCTTGCTGGATGCCGTGCGTGAACGCGCGGAGCAACGCGAAGAGCAGGAGAAGAAACGGAAAGAGCGCGAGCAGCGAAAACCGTTCAGCATCCCCATGGGTCAGAATGCGATCAACCTGAACCTGTCGCCGGACCGGAAATTCGTGATCGCGACTATCAGCGAACCAGGCACCGGAGCCAAGAACACCATCGTCCCGAATTTCGTGACTGAGTCGGGTTATACCGAAGACATTCCCGGCCGCACCAAAGTTGGCGACGCCCAGAATCGCACCCGGCTCGTAATCATCAACGCCGAGACCGGCGAGACAAAGAATGTCGATCATGGCCAACGGATGGCCGCCGCGCCAACGCAACGCACAGAATTGAATACGACGGAGCAAGCGCGAGTCAGCGGCGATCGCACTGAGTCACAGACCAAAACGCCCCCGGCGCCGAAAGATCGCGACGTGCAGCTCGCGCAACTGCAATGGTCTGAGGACGGCAAGAACGCGGTGCTCATGGCGCGTGCCGCCGACAATAAAGATCGTTGGGTGATGCTGCTCGATCCGGCGACCGGCAAAACTAAGGTGCTGGCGACTGTACATGACGACGCGTGGGTTGACGGACCAGGTGCCGGCACGCTCGGTTGGTTGCCGGACAATACTCATGTGTATTTTGAGTCAGAGCGTGACGGTTTCGCTCATCTTTATTCGGTTTCGATCACTGGCGGCGAGCCGGCGCAACTAACTTCCGGAACTTTCGAAGTCTCAGACGTGCGGCTTTCAGCGGACAAAACAAAATTCTATTTCATTTCCAGCGAAGGCAGCCCGTTTGAACGACACTACTATTCGATGTCGACGAGCGGTGGCGCGCGCACGCGTATTACCGGCCTCTCCGGAAACAATCAGGTTGATATCTCTCCGGACGAAACGATGATCGCGGACGTGCGATCATTTAGTAATAGACCGCCGGAACTCTACCTGCTTCCAAATAAATCGCTCACCCCCAGGGAAGTCAGCGAAACAAAACCGGTGACGACTTCGCCGGTCCCTGAATTTTTCACTTACAACTGGGCCGATCCGCCGATCGCCAGTTTCAAAGCGCGCGACGGCGCAACTGTTTTTGGCCGCATCTACACGCCGCAGAATTGGAAAGCAGGTGGGCCGGCGGTGATCTTCGTTCACGGCGCGGGCTATTTGCAGAACGTGCACAAATGGTGGAGTCAGTACTTCCGCGAATACATGTTCCATCACCTTTTGATGGAACGCGGCTTTGTGGTGTTCGACATCGACTATCGCGGCTCGGCCGGTTACGGCCGTGACTGGCGCACCGGAATCTATCGTCACATGGGCGGAAAAGACTTAACTGATCATGTCGATGCGGTGAACTATCTGGTGAAAGAGCACGGTGTCGATCCGAAACGCATTGGCATCTATGGCGGCAGTTATGGCGGCTTCATCACGCTGATGGCGATGTTTAATGAGCCCGAGGTATTCGCGGCCGGCGCGGCGCTGCGGCCGGTGACTGATTGGGCGCACTACAACAATGGCTACACCGGCAGCATTCTAAATTTGCCGCAGAGCGATACAGAGGCTTACAAGCAAAGCTCGCCGATCTATTTCGCGAATGGACTGAAGGGCGCGCTGTTAATCTGCCACGGGATGGTGGATACGAACGTGAATTTTCAGGACACGGTGCGGCTGGTCGAGAAATTGATCGAGCTGCGCAAGACAAATTGGGAAGTCGCACCCTATCCGGTCGAAGATCACGGCTTCGAACGGGAAGAGAGTTGGGCCGATGAATACAAGCGCATTCTGAAATTATTCGTGGACAATCTGAAGCCGGATGTGCGCATCTCAAACACACGACGGCAAACCACGAAGGCACGAAGATCCTGGTAGGTCATAAGAGGTTACGAATTGTCTGGCTTCGTGTCTTAGGATATTGCCCTAAGAAAATCATTCGGACACAGAAGCTATCGAATTCTTTCGGACCAATCCAGTGTCATTCACACCTGGCTTTAGCCCGGTGAACTGGGCCAAGCTAAGGTTGGAAACCGTCTAAACGGTTTCCCTTTCTCCCGACATTCCGGATCACCCGGCTGAAGCCGGGTGTGAATGAGAACTTATTGTTTTGTAAAGCGTGTCGTAGTGATTGAGCATATCGGCATGAAAGAAAGACCCCATAAGATCAAAGCCCACCCGCTCGTCGCGCTGCTGATTCTGATCACTTCAACTTCCGCGTTCACCCAAACCAGGTGCCTGACAGCGGACGAAATCAAGCGGGTCAGCGATCAGGTTGCTGCGAACGACACTCGACCGTTAAATAAGAAGTTGAGCGACGACTTAATCAAACTTTCCGCAAAGCAGCAGCAGCGCCTTCAGGACAATGTTACAGACAACAAATCGGGTAACACCCTCATTGACACTATTAGAAAGTCGCGCGAAAAAAACACCAACGATCTGTGTGCGATCGTGAAGCAGTATGGTTGGCCCACGCGCGACCTGGTTGGCGATGA
>DASWQK010000283.1:0-6437 GCA_036403735.1 Pyrinomonadaceae bacterium | reverse complement strand
ATAAACATTTTGCTCCTGATGGAGCATGCGCGTCGTTTGCATTGCTCATTCTTCTTCTCTCAAAGATCGTTTTCGGCTTCGTTGTTTCTTGACTGTACCGTTCCTCAGCGTTGAATCCGAGACATCCTGGCGTTCAGGTTTTTCTGCTAAGCCCGGAGCGCCTGCGAGCAAATACAAGACAGCCATGCGCACCGCCACACCGTTTGTGACTTGATCGAGAATAAGCGAGCGCCCGCCGTCCGCTACTTCGGAAGAGACTTCAATACCGCGATTCATTGGTCCCGGGTGCATCACGATCGCGTCCGGCGCGGCCAGGCTGAGATGGTTCAGATGCAAACCATAATGGACAGCATATTCCCGCATCGAGGGAAAGAAAGCATCGGTCTGACGCTCACGCTGCATTCGCAAAATCATGACGACGTCGGCATCGACGATGGCCTCTTCGATTCGACGTTCGAGGCGCACGCCTTGTTCAATCAGGCCGCCAAACTCGGCCGGCACAAGGGTTCCGGGGCCGGCAACGCTAACACTCGCGCCCAGCTTTGACAGCAGATAAATATTCGACCGGGCCACGCGCGAGTGCAGAATGTCCCCGATGATTGCGACCCTTAATCCTTTCAATCGGCCCTTGTGCTCACGAATCGTCAACGCGTCGAGCAGGGCCTGGGTCGGATGTTCGTGCGCGCCATCGCCGGCATTGACGATTGCTGCGCTGCACGCGCGCGCGAGATGATACGGCGCGCCGGCCGACGAGTGTCGAATGACAATACAATCCGGAGACATCGCCTGCAGATTGCGCGCAGTGTCGAGTAGCGTCTCGCCTTTTGATACGCTGGAAGTCGAAACGCTGATGTTGACCGCATCGGCGGACAAACGCTTCGCGGCAATCTCAAACGAAGTCCGCGTTCGCGTTGAGGCTTCGAAGAAAAGATTGATTACAGTGCGGCCGCGCAGTGCGGGAACTTTCTTGATCTCGCGTTTGGAAATATCGCGAAACGTCTCAGCCGTATCGAGCAGATGCACGATCTGATCGGCAGACAGTTCGCGAATGCCGAGAAGATGTTTTAAGTTGAAGTTCGTGCTCATTGCGACTTTGAATTCAGAGCTTCGAGCTTAGTTCTTAGAGCTTAGGCTGCAACGCTACCCAACCGGCGTCTAAGCTCTAAGGTCTAAAATCTAAGCACTTCTTCTGCAAATAAAAAAGCGGCCTCGCGGGCCGCTTCAGGTTACAGCTTCTGCTGCCGGTCTCTCAACGATTACGACGCCTTCGTCTTCGTCAAAATCGGTGAGCATTACTTTTATTATTTCGCTCTTTTTGGTCGGCACCAGTTTGCCGATGTAATCCGCCTGAATGGGCAGCTCACGATGCTCGTTGCCTCGATCAATCAAAACCGCTAACTGCACGCGCTTCGGTCTGCCAAAATCAATCAACTGGTCCATCGCCGCGCGCACTGTGCGCCCGGTGTAAAGCACGTCGTCGATCAGGACGATCGTCCGCGCTTCGATGTCGCCGGGTAATTCTGTCCCGCTCACGATCGGCTTGGCGCCCACCGTCGACAGGTCATCGCGATACAGAGTGATGTCCAGGATGCCGACCGGCGGACGATGGCCCTCGAGCTCCGCAATTTTATCGGCGATTCGATTCGCCAAAGGCACACCACGACGACGAATTCCGACTAAGATCAAATCCTCTATTCCGTGATTTTCTTCGACGATTTCAGAAGCGAGACGGGCGAGCGCGCGGTTGATGCGCGCCGGATCCATGATGCGGGCCTTTTCTGTGAATTCCACCGGCGCGAAATATTAACAAGAATGCTCGCGTGTCACAAGCGAAACGCGATGAATATTTTCCTAATTTGGTTTTCCTCGGTGTACCTCTGCGAAAACCTCTGTGCTCCTCTGCGGTTATGAAAGACCTGAAACCATTTACCGCAGAGGCGAATACCGAGGTGCTTGCAGAGTTCGCAGAGAAGCACTCGGATATTTCAACTTAGGACATTACCGCGCCCACGAGAATTCTTTTTCATAGGATCCCATGACCGCGTCTCAAAAACTGATCGGTCAACGACCGTACAATTCAACGGTTGGCCTTCGCTCACCCCAGCGCGCTTTCTCGTACCAGAACTCAACGCTCTTGATGATCCGATCGGTTCCGCGCAGGTCGAGTGGCCGGGTCGAGCCACCGGCATTAATACGATCGCGGAACTCCAACTCTTCATCGGCGCCGTTGCCAAAATGAACGACGACGCGCTTAAAGATAACCGGGGCCATTTTCACGCGAATCTGCAGTTGACGAAAAGTCCCTTCCTTGCTGCCGATCGAAATCTTGTCATGATCATCATGACCATCGACGTTATCGCCTAAAAACATCCAGCGGCCCTGCGCGCTCGCTGCCTGGCTAATGCCAAAGACAAAGAGCGCAAGTGCCATCACCCGTAGAGCATTTCTCAGATGCATGTCGCTTTCTCCTTCTTCAAAATTTAGACGCTTGCGAAACCGCTTCGGCTGATCTTCGAATCGTACTTTATGAAAGGAGGTCTGAAGAGGCAATCGATTTTCTGGGGTCGAATGCTACAATTCATCGCGTCTGCCCTTTCATGAGCTATCGATCATTCCTTCGTCCGATTCTTTTTCGTTTGTCGCCCGAAGCGGCCCACGAACTCGCATTAAATTCCCTCTCTTTCTTTCTCGGCGCCGCTCCAATCCGAAAAGTCGTGGCCGCACGACACCGCGGCTGGCCACTCGGTCCGATCAAACGCTTCGGCCTCGAGTTCGCGAATCCGATTGGTCTCGCCGCGGGATTCGATAAGAACGGCACCGCCGCCGAAAGTTTGGCAGCTCTCGGTTTTGGCTTTATCGAAGTCGGCACCGTTACGAGCGAACCACAGAGTGGAAATGAGAAACCGCGGCTCTTTCGTTTGGCCTCCGATCACGCGTTGATTAATCGACTTGGTTTTAATAACTGCGGCGCCGCGCAACTTAGCGAAAACGTGAGACGGCATCGGCCTGACTGCGTTCTGGGCGTGAACATCGGCAAATCGCGCCGCGTGGCGATCGCTGACGCGATCCCCGATTACCTGGCCAGCTTCACCGCCGTTTACGATGTGGCCGACTACATCGCGATCAATATCAGCTCGCCGAACACGCCAAATCTGCGTGAGCTACAACGTCGCGAGCCGTTGGCAGAACTGCTGAGAGCGTTACAGGAAAGAAACGATGAGCTCGCGAAAGACAAACCGCTTCACCAAAAGAAACCACTGCTGGTGAAGATCGCGCCTGACTTATCGGAACGAGACCTCGAGGCGATCATCGAAGTTGCCCTGCACGCAGACGTCGCCGGCATAATTGCCACGAACACGACTGTCAGTCGCGAAAACCTGCGCGCATCGCCGGCTGATGTGCAAGCATGCGGTGAAGGTGGTTTGAGCGGAGCGCCGCTGCGAAGCCGCTCTAATGATGTCATTTCACTTATTCATCGATTGACGCACGGCCAGTTGCCAATCGTCGGCGTTGGCGGCGTGTTCACCGCCGCGGACGCCTGGGAAAAGATTTGCGCCGGCGCAAGCCTGGTCCAACTTTATACTGGCTTCATTTATGAAGGACCGAAGGTAGCGAAGAAGATCAATCAGGGCCTTGCCGAAATTTTGAAACGCGAAGGCTTCAAATCTCTTGACGATGCGAAAGGATGTTCTGTTAAGTGACCGAAACAAACGCCAAAGACAAACTGATCGTAGCTCTTGATGTTGACCGGCCCGCTCGCGCTTTAGAGCTGTTCAATTCCCTGCGCGATTATGTCGGCATCTTCAAAATCGGCATGCAACTATTCACCGCGGCCGGGCCCGACATCGTGCGACAGATTGTCTCGCGCGGCGGGCGGGTCTTCCTCGATCTTAAATATCACGATATTCCGAACACCGTCGCCGCGGCCGGCGTCGAAGCCACGCGACTCGGCATTTCGATCTTCAATATCCACGCTTCAGGCGGAAGTGAAATGATGAAGCGGACGGCCGACGCAGTCGCTGAAACCGCCGCGCGTGAAGGTCTGACAAAGCCGACGGTAATCGGGGTCACCCTGCTAACCAGCATCGATCAGGAAACCCTGCGACAGATCGGGATCGACGATGAACCCCCGTCAGTCGTAAAGCGTCTCGCCCTGCTCGCCCAAACATCGGGACTGGATGGTGTCGTCGCTTCAGCGCATGAGATCAAAATCATTCGCGAAGCAGTTCCCCGCTCGGGGTTTGTCATAGTCACTCCGGGTATGCGGAGCGCGGGTGACTCCTCGGACGATCAACGCCGCTTCATGACCATGGGCCAGGCGATTAGTGCCGGCGCTGATTATGTGGTTGTCGGGCGGCCAATTCTAAACTCTGAAAGTCCGGCGAAAGCAGCGCGCATGTTTCTTCAGGAAATCAGCGATGTCATTAGTTAACCAGAACGCCGGTTTCCTGCCGGGCCGATCAGCGGAACAAACCCTGTCGTAACGCGTTCATTAAGGATGAGTTTGCGCCATGCAACAACTTGCCATTATCATTCGCTAGTGCACAAAAAACTTAAGTTCTCACTAAACCTCGCGAGATTGACAGCCTTACTGATCTGCCTCTCCGGCACCGTGGCTGCTCAACAGACCGACGCGAATCCAACTCCTTTTAACGCCAATTCTTATCGAGTCGGCGAGCATCTGACCTATAACGTCAACTACTCGCAGTTTGTCAGCGCCGCTCATGTCGAGGTGCTCGTTGCCGGGCGCGATAATTTTTTTGGCCGGGAAGGCATTCAGCTAAGAGCACACGTTGAAACAAACGGCGTGGTCAACGTCGCGTTATGGTCAATTAACAACGACTACACGACTTACGTTTTTCCTGACAGCGGCCTGCCCTATCGTTCCCAACAAGTCGTGAGACAAGCGGGTCGGACCTCAGAAGCTTCCGTCGATTACAACCAACCGGCAGGGACCGACGCGCTGCCCTCGCAATTACGCATCGGAGAATCGGCGGGAACGCTGGATCTCTTATCGGCCGTCTATCGCGTGCGCGCGATGCCGCTTGCCACCGGCTCATCGTATTTGATGAGCGTCAGAAGCGGTGATCAGGATTATCAAGCACAAATCAAAGTCAGCGGCAGAGAGATGATCAAGACGAATGTCGGCTCGTTCAATGCGATCGCCACGCGGGTCAGCGTCAAGAGGGGCGGGGATTACGAGATTCGCGCTTATTTCAGTGACGACGAGTGGCATGTGCCGGTTCTGATTACGGCCCGCTACAACGGCGCCGACATTCAAGTTGAGCTGTCCGCCTCTGCGCTAACCGCTCCAGCCCGAACTTCCCAAACGCGTGGCGCCATCCAGCCCGGTCTGCCACCGCCAGTCGCCACCCCAACGCCCAGCACTCGCGGCTCGGCGAATCCAGTTAACGTTCAGACATCAGCGACGATGCTGGATTTGCCTTTCAAGGTCGGCGAACAACTGAACTATCGCGTGTACCTCGGCACGGCGAATGTTCAGGTCGGCACCTTGGCCTTTGAAGTAAAGAGTCGCGGCCGCTATTTTAATCGCGACGGCTTAATGGTTTCGGCGAGCGCGCAAACGGGCGGTCCCGCGGCCATTGCGGTAAAGGATCAAATCACCTCGTACCTTGATCCAACGACGCTGCTCCCGTTTCGCACCGAGCTGAATATTTCAGAAGGCAAGTACCGGGACGTTCGCGCTTTCAATCTTGATCAAGATCGGGGGGCCGCGACGTCCGAAACGCCCAAAGAAAGAATTGAGGTACCGGTCGGCACTCACGATCTAATCTCGGCGCTCTACGCGATTCGCACCTTCGATTTGACGATTCAGAAATCAAATGCGATCTCCATGATGGCAACCCATCGTCCGCTGGCGCTGTTGGTCAAGGCGGCCAGACGAGAAACGATCGAGCTGAATGGAAAGAAGATCTCAGCGATCGTTTTGGAATTAAGGACCGATGAGCCTCAGTCAGACCGCTTGCAAGTCCGAATTTGGGTCGGAGACGATGCGCGCCGGCTGCCATTGCGCATCACAGCCGTCACCGATCTGGGCCCCGTGCGCGCCGATTTGGTGATTCTGCCTGCCGCTGCCAAATGAACTCGTGATTGGATTATGAAACGAGGCTTCCTCAATCCAAGGGTCGTGACCAAGCTGGCTTTTTGGATCACGAGCGCCTGCATCGTGGTTGCCGTCGTTGCCTCTTTGCTGGCCATTTGGAATTTCGCCGGAACCGACGTGCTGTGGCGAACCGTAGCCACCTGCGCGGTTGTGGGCGCCGGCATGGTCGCATTTTATGTAATTAACGGTATCTTCGATCGACCTATCGAATAGAGTCAGAAGCCCGACCGTAAGGAAGGGCGCCGGCGGCTCCCTTCTCCTCTTTAAATGATAACCAACATTGCCCTCCCTTACGGTCGGGCTTCTGACCCCA
>DASWQK010000282.1:0-6800 GCA_036403735.1 Pyrinomonadaceae bacterium | reverse complement strand
TAAGTATGGCCGGGTACGCGATCAATCTGGTCGTGGCGCGCAGTTCCGCGAGCGCAAAGCACGCCGCCACCCTACTCAAAACGACTGGTGAACATGTCGGAGCAAAAGGATTAACCAAACCCTCCGAACGATTCCTTGAACTAATCGCAAGCAGCTCGCTCATAATTGTGGCCACACCGGATGACGTGATTCCGGGCGTCGCCAAGGACCTGGCACAGGCATTTCAGTCTCTGCGATTCACTCACGACACGCGACGCCTGGTCGCAGTGCACACGAGCGGAGCGCTGTCCTCGCGAGTGTTGCAGCCGCTGAAAGCCCAGGGTCTCAGCATCGGTTCGATTCACCCTTTGGTTTCGATTAGTGACCAGAATGGAGCGGGCGACTCGTTATCGCGCGCCTTTTTCTCTCTCGAAGGCGACCCCGCCGCTATTCGCATCGGAAAACGCCTGGTACGGGATCTGGGCGGCAGGAGCTTTGTGATTGACGCCCGCAGCAAACCTCTGTATCACGCGGCGGCTGTCATGGCGTCACCAAATCTAACTGCATTATTCGACATATGTCTGGAGATGCTGAGTCGCTGCGGGCTTTCGTCACGGCGCGCGCGTCAAATCTTGCTACCGCTGGTTCAGAGCACTTTAACCAACTTGTCCGATCAGGAACCTGCTCAGGCTCTTACCGGAACATTCAAGCGCGGCGACCTCGCAACCGCGAGAGAGCATATTAACGCAATGGATTCCGCGGGACTTACTGACGCACTCCGTGCTTATGCAGTCCTCGGACAACACTCGCTCGGATTATCAAGACTTCCCAGGGCGCGCAGGATCGAAATCGAACAGCTCCTAACCCAGACGCTGAACCGGGCGGTGAAGGCCTCTTAATTGATCACAACGAATTGCTTGTGAACGCGCATCACAGTACGCCGAAAGTCTTGACATCTCTTAACAAAAAAAGTTGGAACCACATCGTTCGTTCATGCGTCTCTAGAAATAGCCCAGACCGTGTTAACGGAGACGACGCAGGATCGTCATTACATATAGGAAATCATCATGAGCACCAGTCAAGCCGCTATTGTCGAAACAATTTCGAAACATCAGTTGCGCGGACTGCCATCGCGAAAGGCGCCGGCGGCCGAGCGATTGAACAAAATCCGCGACCTGGCTTCGGCGCTAATGGACGAGGCTAAATCGCTCGATCATGAAAACGGTTTGGCGGAGACGTCCGCGACCATCGAGAATCTCAATCTCAAATCCAGGTTGGACTTCTTTGAGGAAGTGCGACGCTACGAAGTCAGGTTAATTAGTCGAGCGTTGGAGGTGACTGGCGGCAATCAGGCCCGCGCTGCGCGGCTGTTGGGACTGGGAACGACTACTCTAAACTACAAAATCAAGGCCTACGAAATCACAACCACGGCCTGAGACTTCTCGCCAACCGCATCAGTTGACCGCTTCCGATTCTTCTTCGGGAGCAATCAACTGCTGCTCCGAAACAAATAGAATCCGTTCGTCAACCAGCGTCGAATCAACCAGCGTCTGCACCAGATACTCTCCCGCAACCGGGAAAGTAACGTTCACAAAAAAGCTGATGTTGTCGGCTGAACCATGATTGATTTCGAATCGCGCGGGCTGCGAGACCACCAGCGCCTGCTGCCGATCCGGCATCAGGATTCTGACTTCCGAGAGATGCGCCCCATCGCCGCGCCAATGATTAACCACCGCGAGCTTCGGTAGCCAAACCGGCAGTTGCGGCACGACGATGTTTTGAAACACGCCCATGTACGAGAGTTTGTTGCCCAACTCTAGACGCACGTCGTCACAGAAGAGTGTGTAAGCCAGTTCCAGTTTTTGATCCTGAGTTGATGCCATTGCCTTTATCCTAACATCTTTTTGAATTCGGCCTCATCGATCACCTTCACTTCGAGCTGATTCGCCTTATCGAGTTTCGATCCCGGATCAGCCCCAGCCAAAACAAAATCGGTCTTCTTGCTGACGGATCCGGTTACCCGGCCGCCGTTTGATTCGATCAGTTCGCGAGCTTCGTCGCGCGTCATATCCGGCAGCGTTCCCGTCAGCACAAATACTTTACCTGCGAAAAGCTGACCCGTTTGCTCTGCTGCGGATTCACCCGCCAGGGTCGTACGCACGCCAGAGCGAGTTAGCCGATCGGACAATTCCCGGTTGCCGGAATCGGCAAACCAATCGTGAATGCTCTCAGCCATCGTCAGGCCAATTTCGTGAATCTCGTCGAGCTCTTCGACGCTGACGGCGGCTAAACGATCCAACGATCCAAAATGTCGCGCCAGGATGCCGGCGGTCCGCTCGCCGACATGGCGAATGCCCAGGCCATATATCAAATGCCAAAGGTCGCGCGTCTTGCTGTCTTCAATTTGCGCGAGCACGTTTGACGCCGACTTCTCGGCCATTCGATCCAGCGAAGCGAGGTCATCGAGCGTCAATTTGTAAAGGTCGGCGACGTCTTTCACGAGTTTGCGATCGATCAATTGCTCCGCGAGCGCACTACCCAATCCTTCAATACGCATCGCGCGCCGCGAGCCAAAGTGCAGAAGCCGCCCAATCAGTTGCGCGCCGCAATCTGCGGCAATACATCGCGAAACCGCTTCGCCTTCGGGCCGCGACACCAGGCCGCCGCAGACGGGACACGTTGTAGGCGGGCGAAACTTCTTTTCTTTGCCGGTGCGCTTTGATTCGATGACTTTCACTACTTTGGGAATCACGTCGCCGCCCCGCTCGACCAAAACGTAATCACCAATTTTCAGTCCCAGCCGTTCGATCTCATCTTCGTTATGCAATGTCGAACGGGACACTGTGACCCCGCCGAGTTGCACCGGCTCCAGCATCGCGACCGGAGTTAACGCGCCCGTTCGTCCCACCTGCACGACGATGTCGTTGACTCTGGTTGTCGCCTGGCGGGCAGCGTACTTGTAGGCAATCGCCCAACGCGGCGCCTTGCCGGTGGCGCCGAACTGATCCTGTAAAGCGGTGGAATTCACTTTTACGACGACGCCGTCAATTTCATAATCAAGATCGTCGCGCTTCGCTTCCATCGAACGACAAAAATCGATTACTTCATCAATCGTTTTGCAGAGCGCGCGGTTTTCATTGACGCGAAATCCGGCGCTCTCGGCCCAATTAAGCGCCTCCCAATGCGTCGCGAACGCTTTGCGTTGGCCGGCGAACACGTCATAGGCGAACATCTCCAGTCGTCTCCGCGACGTGATCGACGGATCGAGTTGGCGAATAGTTCCCGATGCAGCATTGCGCGGGTTCGCAAACCGAGCTTCCCCTGCTTCTTCGCGCTCGGCGTTGATGCGCTCAAAAATGCGCCGACCAAAATACGCTTCACCACGCACTTCGATTTCCCGCGGCGCACGTTTTCCGGTGTCACGCAGTTTCAAGGGCACGCTGCGAATCGTGCGCACGTTTGACGACACGTCCTCGCCGCGAAAGCCATCTCCGCGCGTTACGCCGCGCACAAACATGCCGTCTTCGTAGTGGACCGACAACGACAATCCATCGATCTTTAATTCCGCAACGTACTCGGGAGATTTACCATCGGCCAATTTGCGACAGCGTTCGTCGAAGGCGCGCAGCTCATCAATACTGTAACTATTGTCGAGCGACAGCATCGGCACTCGATGCACGGATTCAGGAAAGCCTGCGGCGGGACGACCGGCTACGCGTTGCGTCGGACTGTCGCGAGTCACCAGTTCGGGGTGCTTTGCCTCCAACTCACGAAGTTTTTCCAGTAGCTCATCGTACTCGCGATCGGATATTTCTGGATTCTGGTGGAGATAGTAGAGGTCTTCGTGACGCCGAATCTCGTCACGGAGTGCGTTGATCGTTTTTTCGGTTGATTGTTTCTTCGGCAAGTCTGAAATCCGAATCTGCCACAGAGACACGTAGGCAAAGAGAAAGCCTGACGAGATACTCTTCGATTTTGGTTAGTCCCCCGGTCTCTGTGTCTCTGCGGCCAGTTCTAGTCTCGGTAAAACAAGTATCGCGGCCGGCTGGACTCGCGATCGAAAGCTCGACAGACGAAACCTTCACTGAGGGTTTGGACAAATTCCTGGCGCACTCGCAGCACTTCGCGCTTGGCCACGTTGGGATCGCTCTTCAGGAGCGCTCCGAAATCAGCCGGAATTTCGATCGCCCGCTCTGGTTCGCCCATCGAAAAGTCCTGGCGCTGCGAAAATGATTCGACGCGCTGGTCGTTCAATTCCCAACTCGCAAACAATCGATCGCTGTCCAGGCCGCTGACGCTTCCCTTCTCTGCCGGGTTCGTCGAATAGTCGGTGCCGTAAAAATTCACCGCGTACTCGCGCACCACCACGCCCAGTCGATTCAAATTGAAGTGTGCGTTGCGCGCCCGCATCGGCTCGAAAGTCCACTTGATAAAATCACGGCCTTCAGCGAGAGCCCGGGCGCGCTGAGCCCATTTTAATTGCGCCCCGACACCTTTGTTTTGATATTCAGCCGCGACCGCCATCATGTGCGAATAGCCAAAAATGTAATCGTCCTTCACCGCTGCCAGATGATGAACGAAGCCAATCAGTTTGTGGTCGACGAAGGCGCCGAGAGTCCATCCACCGGCCCGATGCGAAACGATTAAGTGGCGGCGTGGAGAGATTTCCAGATCGGGAAGACCAAACACCTCGCGCTGAAGCTTGATGCACGCGTCGTATTCCTGGATCGATGACACTTCGCGAATATTGACGGTGGTGTTATTGGCTTCGGTTGCCGAATCAGTTGGCATAGTTACACTCGACGGGACCGCAAATTATATTACGACGATTCGCCAGCAGCGTGGTATTGCTCATCGGCGATAGCTCCGTGTTAACCGCGAAACGACGGAACCACTAAGTCACACGAAAATAAACAGCGTCTCTCACGATCTTTCCTGCGCCTGTCGATCGCTTGATCGCATCGTTTGGTTCGCGTGAATTCGTGGTTCGGGTCTTTGAAGAATCTACGGACCACCAACATCGCGTCGACTCTAACTCCGAGAAGAATTCTCATCCGGAGTGTCCATGCGTGACAGGTCGGCCATGTGATTCAGCGTCCGCTGTAGTTGTTGCGCGGAATTCTGAATTCGTTCGCAGAAGTTGCGCTGCGCGTCAGTCAACTGCTCCTGGCTTAGCAGAATTTCTGAGAAGCCGAGGATCGAAGTAAGCGGGGTGCGCAGCTCGTGCGCGAGATGGGCCATTGACGCTGAACGCCACTCAGCCAAATCAAGAAGTCTGCGGTTTTCCTCCTTGAGTTGTGAGTACTCAAGCTCGAGCGAATGATTGTCCTGCCGCTTTTTCCCGGCTTTTTTTGGCGCCGTGGCTGATGTATTAACTCGTCCCATTCTTACCAATCAAAGTCACCATCGAAAATGCCAAAGCCGGCAGCGATGCTCGGTCGTCGCCGGCCTTGCAGTCATTAATCAATTTCCACCGACTGCGCCGGCCACCGCGCGCGCCTCTTCCTGCAAGGCAGCGTTAACGCTCGCGTCGGTCGTCTCTTCCTTTCCGGAGGACGATGATTGTAGTTTTGGCGAGGTGCTGCCCACCGGCACGAGTCGAAAATCAAACTTCGCTTCTGCCTTGCCGGGGTCACCGCCGCCACCGACGCCGGTCGCGCGACCCAGCAAGCCCCCAATCTTCTTTCCGGTCGAAGGCGCTTTCAACGTCGATATGTCGGTGTAAAGAATATAGGTACACCCTTTTGCTTTCGCTTCCATCGCCGCTTCACTGGCCGAACTCGCGTTGAGCGCAACTGCGTCAATGCCGTTGCCGCTCAGCGTCGAGATCAATTGCTGGCGCAGTTCGTCAGTCGAGACGGAACCTTTGGCTTTGTTATTGAATTCAACCACGCCAACTTTGGCTCGCGCCGCTTGCGGGTTCGACCTATCAGAGCCCATGTTCGACATCGAATTTCCGCCGCTGTTCTGATTGGCTTCCTGCTGGCGGCCCATCGCCATCATGTCGGCCACGGACGGCGCCGCGTACATTTCCTGCTGGCTTCTGGCTTCCGTATAACCGGCGGGCACGTCGAACAAGGCCGCGTCGAGCGGCTGTTTCGACAGTTCAACGACTTCCTTCGTCATCGTAAAGGTCACGCTACCGTCCTGGCCGAGCATCCTCATGGTCTCAATCAGCGGATAACCCAGATTGGCAACCCCGGTACGTTTGAAGCGATACGCGTCCCGACATCCGCCCGTCGGATAATTACTCGGCATCTGCGGCGGTCTTTCAGATCCACAGTTCAAGCCGTAGTCTAAATTGATGTACCAGCCATCCCGCTCCATCTTCGTGTTATTCGGCGAACAGGCGTCCGACGAAGACTCGGAGCTCATCGTCTGTCTCAAGTGACGTGCGGTAAAGCCAAACATTTCTCTGCGTTCGCCCGTATCGACCGTGTTGATGGTCATCGTCACCACTCCACCCCGACGTGATGGTCCCCCGCTACCGTGACCACCGGACGAGGATGTCGCAGGCGTCTCCGTGTCGCCGGAATCCATCGGCGTGATCATGTATTTGCGTGCCCGATCGTTGACCTGAATCGTTCGCTTTAGATCGCACTCGGTGATTGTCACCATTCCAGCACTCATGCCTGCAGGCATGCCCGGCATGCTGGTCTCGCTGCGCTCGCGCAAGCCCTTAATCATGGTCGTGCTCTGCATTTCCTGACCGCTACCCATGCTTTGCTTGATAGTGATTTTGAAATCGCCCGTGATAGGTCGATCGTTATCGCGGGTTCTTTGCGCAAAAGAAATCGCCGTAATGGTGGTGATGACAAAAA
>DASWQK010000281.1:0-3294 GCA_036403735.1 Pyrinomonadaceae bacterium | reverse complement strand
TTTAGAACGATGACTGACGATATCAAAACATTATCCAAAGCGGCGTCGCCGCTTCGCTCTGCCGCCGCACTCCAAATCGGCAACGAACGTTTCCAGAATGCTTTGGCTCGACGGCCGCAATCCGTCCCGCCGATTTGGCTGATGCGACAAGCCGGCCGTTATCACCAGCATTACCAGGCACTGCGAGCTAAGCATTCGTTCATGGATTTGTGTAAGCAGGCGGAGCTCGCGGCCGAAGTTGCCCTGGGCCCGGTGCGCGACTTTGATTTTGACGCGGCGATCCTGTTCAGCGATCTCTTATTTCCACTCGAAGCCCTGGGAATGGGTTTGGAATACACCGATCAAGGTCCGCAGCTTGAATGGAAACTTGATCCTAAATCTGTTTCATCCTTGCGCTCAGTCGACGATGCCTGGCCGCACCTGCTGTTTCAGGGGGAAGCGATGCGCGCGACGCGCGAACGACTGCCGTTGGATCGCAGCCTGATCGGATTTATCGGCGGCCCCTGGACCTTGTTCGTTTATGCGGTCGAAGGAACACACAAGGGTGCTCTGAATGAATCGAAGAAGCTGCTGTCGCTGTTTCCAAAATTCTGCGAAACCATGGTGCCGTTGCTCGCGCGCAACATCGAGCTGCAACTGAGCAATGGCGCGGAGATCGTTATGATCTTCGATACGGCAGCGGGGGAGCTGTCGCCAGGTCTGTTCTCGTCGGAAGTCGTGCCCGCGCTGCAAAGGCTGACGGCAACCAATCGATCACGCATCGGTTACTATTCGAAAGGAACCCAACCGGCACATCTGGCTCATCCGCTTTTCAGAGACGGCGTGCTGGCGGGAATTGGTATCGACCATCGCTGGGATTTGATGGAAGCGTGCAAAACTGTTTCAAGTGGTTTCGTCCAGGGAAACTTTGATCAATCGCTGTTGCTGAGTGAGCGTGGCGAACTTGAGCGGCACTTGCATGGGTTTCTTGAGCCGATGATTGCCGCGCGCCCGCCGGGTTGGGTTTGCGGTTTGGGCCACGGCGTTTTGCCGAAGACACCGGAAGACAATGTCAGATTGTTCGTTGATACAGTGAGAGAGGTAATGCAGTGACAGATTTATTCGCCAAGTATGACGTCCCGGCGCCGCGTTACACGAGTTATCCGACCGTCCCGTTCTGGACGGACTCGCCGACCACCGATCAGTGGATCGAGCATCTGAACAAGGCATTTGCCGAGCCGTCAGCCACCTGGTCGCTTTATTTCCACCTTCCGTTTTGCGAATCGCTTTGCACATTCTGCGCCTGCAACACGGTCATCACTCGCGACCACGGGCGCGAAGAAGGTTACGTCGATCTGCTCTCTACAGAATGGAATCTTTATCTTGATCGGGTTCCGGCGTTGACTGAGCGGCCATTGCTGGGCGTACATCTGGGCGGCGGGACGCCGACATTTTTCGCAAAAGAAAATCTTGAACGGATTCTGAAGCCGATTCTCTTGCGCACGCGCGTCGGTCAGGATCGTTTCGAAGCTTCAGTTGAAGTGCACCCCGGGCACACAACACGCGAACAATTGTCGATGCTGCATGAGCTGGGTTTCACGCGCATCTCAATCGGCGTGCAGGACTTTGATCCGGAAGTGCAGCGGCTGGTCAATCGTCATCAGCCTTACGAAGTGACGAAGTCAGTGACGGACAGCGCGCGCGAGCTTGGTTTCAAATCAGTGAATTACGATTTGATTTACGGTTTGCCGCGACAGAATCCTGAACGGTTTCGGGAAACGGTTGAGAAGACAATCGAGCTGCGGCCTGATCGAATCGCGCTCTACAGTTTTGCGCGCGTGCCCTGGATTAAACCGGCGCAGCGCAGTTACAAAGACGAGGATCTGCCGGTGGCTGGTGAGAAACGGGCCTTGTATGAATTAGCGCGTGAGATGCTCGGGCTTTCGGGTTACGTCGAGATCGGCATGGACCACTTTGCGCTGCCTGATGACGGAATGGCTGAGGCGCAGCGCAAACACACCCTGCATCGCAACTTCCAGGGATATACAGAGAGGCGCACGACAGTTTTGCTGGGCCTCGGCGTCAGCGCGATTTCCGAAACACCGACGTGTTTTCATCAAAATGAAAAGGCCTTTCCGGTTTACGAGCGTCGCGTTCGCAACCAGGAGATTCCCACGCTGCGCGGGCACATTTTGAATGAAGAAGATCAACAGCTGCGCGAACAGATCCTGCAGTTTATGACGCGGTTCGAAGTCGATTTGCTTCCCGCACAACGCGAGGACGCGAGAACATTTCTCCAGCCGATGATCGAGGATGATTTGGTTCGAGTAACTGATCACGCGCTGAGGCTGACGGAGAAGGGAACGCCTTTCCTGCGCAACGCGTGCATGTTCTTTGATCAGAGACTGCGGAGTCAGGAGCAAAGGCCGCAGGTGTTTTCGCAAGCGTTGTGATGAAGCTTCCTCATATTCCGGTCATTCATCGATTATGCCAACCATCACCGTAGTCGGCGCCGGTTTCTCAGGTTTGGCCACCGCTTACTTCCTTACCAAACACGGCTTCAAAGTTCGCATCATCGAGAAATCTGATCGCGCCGGCGGATTGATCAGGACCATTCGCACCGAGCATGGCCTGGTGGAAACCGCTGCGAACGGGTTGTTGAGTTCGGCGCGACTGGAAGCGATGTGCGCGGACATTGGTGTGCCGCTTGTTCCGACGCGACGCGAGGCGCACAGGCGATTCATCTATCGCGCCAAACCGAAGCAACTGCCGTTGAGGGTCGCGGACTTAATTGCGCTGTCAGGCCGATTCGCAATCAACGCGGCGAGGTTGCGCCCGCGCCCTTCGGAAACGGTTACTGATTGGGGAAGGCGAGTACTTGGTCGCGGCGCGACGGATTATCTTCTGATTCCAGCGCTCGGCGGAATATATGCCGGCGATCCAAATCTCCTCAGCGCCAGTTTGATTTTCGGCAAAGCGAGTCTGGCCGATCATCTACAAACGAACCGGCCGGCAAAAGGAAAATTGCGCGGCACGGTTTCGCCGCCCAACGGAATGCAGCAGTTAATCGATGGCTTGCGCGATTATCTGAAGACTGCAGGTACCGAATTCATATTCAATCACGACGAGAAAGCGAATGCTCGCCAGCCGATGGTTGTTTGTTTGTCAGCGAGCGCCGCCGCGAATCATCTTTGTGAGGCTGGTCCGGAAATCAGCAATGCTTTGCGGCAGATCGAAATGCTGTCGTTGGCGACCGTGACCTGCTTCTATGGACCAGGCGCAGCGAAGCTCAACGGATTTGGTTGTCTGTTTCCG
>DASWQK010000280.1:0-3751 GCA_036403735.1 Pyrinomonadaceae bacterium | reverse complement strand
ACGTATGTCATGGAAAAAGGCGAGCCGTGCGGTGGGACCCTTTGTTGTGACGACTCACCAAATCGCCACGCGAGTCAGTGCGCGCACCCTGAATTGTCCGCGGGCTTGCAGGGCTCTATTTCAACCGACTCAAATATTTGCGACTAACTTATGTCTGAGGCGCGCTCGCTTAACCAGTCGATTAACGGAGTGAGCGCATCCGGCATGTCTGCGTCAGACGCAGTGGCCGTCTTGGTCACATCGCCTTCAGTAACGGTGATGCGGTAGCGAAACGCATCGGGTGCCCGATACGAATTTGTGGCAAGATTGAGGTCGTTGATATCCGCTTCTTTTACCAACGCGATCAAATCATGGGCTTCTTGGGCAGGTAGATCGTCGGTATCGATCTCGAGATGTTGCCGGAGCGCAGGCGCTGCAAATCCGCCTGTTCGTGAGAATTCGATTTTCATGGCTGCTCAGTATCGTTGGCCATCCTCTTTTTTGTCCAGCAATGGGCCCGGTTTCATGTCCTGGGCCGAACGGCGCGGTCGCCGATTTTCGACACATGCTTACACTTTCCCAGGCCCATCGCTTAAAAGGACCAGTGGAGACAGGTTTAGGCCGCTGCTGCCAAAGCGGCGTTCACTTTGATGCCAACGTTGTCCCACGCAGCAACTACTGCCTTTTGCTGTTGGCTACCGCTGCCGAATTTGGCGGCCGCAACCTGTGAAGTGATATCAGCACAATCCTGAAATTCAGAATCTGATGAAAGCTGCTTGAGGGTCTGATACCAAATTGCGCCCGCTTGTTCCCAGGCAAACCCACCGAGAGCGGTCGCGACTTGATAAAACACGAAGTTCGGTATTCCTGAATTGATATGAACTCCACCGAAGTCGCCATCTTCGTCGTCCGGCAGCTCTACGAAGTCACCCATGTGCTTTGGCTGCGGGTCTTTTCCGCCGAATCGCGGATCGTCGTAAGCGCTACCTGGATCCTTCATTGAACGCAAGGCGACGCCTTTAAATCCCGGCGCCAGGATTTCAGCTCCGATGAGCCAGTCGGCTTTGTCGGCCGTCTGGTTGTTTGCCTTCTGTTTTACCAGCGATCCAAAAACGTCAGAGAAGGATTCGTTCAAAGCGCCGGATTGATTGTGATACTCGAGGCCCGAAGCGGCATCAGTAACTCCGTGCGTCAGTTCGTGTCCAATTACATCCAGCGAGCGGGTGAAGTCGATGAAGACCACGTTGTCTCCATCTCCAAATACCATCTGCTTACCGTTCCAGAACGCGTTGTTGAATCTCTTATCGAAATGGACGGTGGCTCCCATCGTCATTCCGCGATCGTCAATTGAGTTCCGGCCAAACACTTCTTTGTAAAAATCATAGGTCGCACCGAGACCGTCGTAAGCACGGTTGACTGTGGCGTCGCCTACCGGTGGATCATTTTCGCGCCGGATCAAAACGCCGGGAAGCTGCGCCGGCGAGAGTCGTTGGTTTTGTGCATCGTGAATGCGGCGGCTCTTAACGCCAGAGGAATTAGTGATCATCGGGGAACGAATTAGACCGATGATCTCCCGTTCACTACGAATGCGGACCGACGCCGTCAGCGTTCGCAGCGCCGATTCGCGAACTTCTTCATATTCGCTTCTCAACATCGCATTGATGATATGAGGCGGCACAATGCAGTTATAAGGTCTTAGCTTGTTACACATGCAAGTTTCTCCTTAGGTGATGTCTTGCGGTTATGCGACCCCCGGGGCAAGACTCAACTCGGCAGGTCCGCCCGGGCGGGCACGGTTTCAACACTACTTTCATGCCGGCGACTATGGCGCCGATGACCTCGACCAAGTTTTCGCCGACAAACCAAACAGCGCGAGATTTCTACGCCTGCCCGTTGCGCAGCAAGGCGATAAATCTCAGGATTCGGTTTGGCGACGCCGGCATCGTGATCTGGGACGAAACCCTGAGGATCGAGAAATTGACTGAGACCAGATTGCTCCAGCATGTCGAGCGCTTCCGCGTTGCTCAATTGCGGGCCCAGTGTCGTAATGATGCCGACCCGCAACGCCAGCTCGCGCATCGATTGAAGCAGCCCGGCAGTACTCGGAAAAGCGACGAACTTACCGGCCGCGTTGCCATCGCCGAGCGTTCCGCCAATGTCGAAGAACACGAAATCGAGTTGATTTGGCATGGCTACTTGTTAGCTGTCTGGAACTTGTAGACCAGTCCAAAGCTGAACTTGTGATTGACCAATTCAAAATTGGGCGGGAGACGGCCATATTCATAGTTGATAGTGATTCCAGCAAAATCAGAGAAGTCATACTCGAAGGTACTCTTCAGGTAATCGCGTGGGCCTTTGCCAACTGCCAGCGGAATCAGCTTCTTGTTGTCATCTTCGGTGAAGAAGGTTTCACGGCGCAGCAAAAACCGGCGGATATAATCAAGCTGGAATGAAGTAGAACTGGAAATCTTTAGATAAAAACTTCCGCCTACTAAGCCACGTGAGATACCTTGGTGTTCCGCAGCCGAAACCGGGTTCCGGAGATTTTTACCGATCTCGTATCCTATGAAAGGCTGAAAATAAATTAGATTGTGCTTACCGCCGGTAGGGCCTGGAACAAAATATAATCGCGTCCCCAATAACGCGTTCGTATTCTTAAAGCGACGGTCCGATTCTATTCCGGGTAATAGGTCCCAGACCAAACCTCTCAATAAACGGTGATCCGGCGCCAGCGGATCCACGTCCCTGCTAATGTTGTGGACGTGACGAAGTTTCACTCCGAAATTCAGTGAATCAGCATCCGCATCCTTGCTGGTGCTTGCTTTCAGATCGAAAGTCGGGCCGATTTCATCAAAGAAGGTTCTAGTTGCAAACGGCACGTCAATTTTGGTGTCGGTTGAGAACTGCGTCTTGGTTCCCTTGGCGCCTTCGATCTCTCCGGACAGATAAACATTTGAATCAGCGCGGCCTTTGCTCTTGCTCCTGGAAAAGAAGTTCGGTTTCGGTGGTTTCGGAACGGTCGGCGGCCCACCGGAAGATCCGCTGTCTTTCTTTTTGACGACCCAGCCGAAATCCAGTGGAGCGTCAGGTTTGCAACCCTTAAACGTCAGGCTGCTCTGAAACAGATGGTACGCATGTCCTTCTTTTAAGGGTTGATTTAAGTACAGAAAGATTGTTCCAAAGGCATCGTCGTCGCTTGGAGGATGATGGTCGCCTCGGATCGGTGGCTCAATAACGCGAATCGAATTCTCTATAGCTACTGCCATTACATCCACGATAATCCAGGTGTCCTCGGCAGCATTCTGCAAGTCTGTTCTATTCAAGCCCTTCGCAAATCCGACTTCGAGCCTGTCCATGGGATCGGGTGTCACCGAATCGATCTTTAGCTGCTTCTTTTGTTCGTCAGAGCACTGTCCAACGGCAATACCAAACAATGCCAAAAGCACAATTGCCGCGCCAAAGACTGCGATCAAAGCTTTAGAATTCACTGTGCGCATACGAACCTCCTAGTGAGCGAATGAGTTAATAAGTTCAGACAGTCAGAGTCGCGCCGGTCAAGAAGTACGTCAGATGCCTTCGCGATGCTCAAACCGCGGAATGCTATGCAGGGGTTGAGAACTCCTTCAGGATCTTCCCGACCTCGAGGATCGTGTTACTGTCTGACAAATCTTTCAGAGCATTCGGATCGATCGTGCGTCCGAAGAACGGCAGACCAAACGAAATGTTCGTTCTAATGTCTTTGCGATAGAGCGAGAACTGCGGTGAAGCAATT